>NZ_JAJJIB010000008.1:0-148696 GCF_020905435.1 Microbacterium sp. F2E
ATCGGTACTTCTCACTGACCATCGCACGATGGCTCACCCACGTCTACGACGCAGACAACCCTGCCGAATCCTCCACCACTCCAGGGGACGTCATCCCGACGCGGGGAGGTAGGGGTCAATGAGTAGTGGCTCTTCGAGCTTTGCTACCTCGATAAGCGCTCGCGCGTTCGTCACTGGGTCGTCCAGATGACCAACGACCTCAACCACTTCATCGGCTTGCACCGAATCGACGAGCTTCACTTCCCGTTCGCGAGCTGCGTCACCTGCACCTGGCCGACCTCGCCCGCGGCGATCTTCGGCCTAGCCATGACGCTGCTCCCGCGCCCAGGCGAGCACGTCGTCGCGGTCGTACTTGACGTGCCGGCCGAGCTTCAGCCACGGCGGCCCCGACTTCGTGAGCCGCCAGCCTTCGAGCGTGCGCGCGGGCACGCCCAGCAGCACGGCTACCTCAGCCTGGGTCAGGAACGCGGGCTCGACCTCGATGCGTGCATGAGCTTCCATGCCAGACAGGTGCGGAGCGCGTACCCACGCGAACGAGCGGGGCCGAGTGCGTACTTCATCAGCAGAGACGAGGGCGAGACGCGCCTCTCGGGGGTTTCTGGTCACCAGACGCCAAATCGCGCCATTCGACGGAGTGAGGAGGGAGCCGGACTTCCCAGGGAACTCTAGCGATTCGTTGCTGGGGTACCTGGACTCGAACCAAGAACAACTGAACCAGAATCAGCCGTGTTGCCAATTACACCATACCCCAAGGGGGTTCGACCGAAGTCGTACCGAGGGTCTAGCTTAGCCCACGGTCGGGGTGCAGCCAAACCCGCGACGCCCGGGCGTGCCGCCCCGATCCTCCCGGGCCGAGGCATCCGCATGCCGGCGGATCCAACGACTTCATAGCCCACGCTTCGATGCCGATGGGTGGGGTGGTTCTAGCGTGACTGCCGTGCTGATCATGGATGCCTCCCCCGCGCCGCCGCCCGCGGCGCTCGCGACCCCGGCCCGCCGCCGCGGCGGAGCATGGACGTGGGCACTCGTCGCGCTCGCCGCCGTGACGTTCGCGCTCACCGCATGGGGCGTCGGCGAATCGATGTCGGAGTACTACGCCTCGATCGCCCTGTCGATGAGCAGGAGCTGGCCGAACTTCTTCTTCGGCGCGGTCGACCCGGCGGGAACCCTTGCACGGGACAAGATCCCCGGCTCGTTCTGGATCACCACCCTGTCGGCACGGCTGTTCGGCTTCCCCCCTCGGCGATCAGCATCCCCGATGCGCTGGCCGCGACCGCCGCCGCCCTCATCACGGAGTGTTCATGGCCGCCGGCTTCCAGACGTACATGCTCGAGTCGTGGGCGGTGTGGCCCGCCCTCGCCGCCGCGTACCTGTGCACCCGCCGTCCGTGGCTTCGCAAGATCTCGCACCTCGCGCTGGCGGGCGCTGTCAGCCTCGCGCTCTCGCTCGGCTGGATCATCGTGGTGGCGCTGATCCCGACATCCCACCGCTTCTTCATCGGCAGCGTCGGCAGCATCGGCGGCTTCAACGGCGGCGACGCCGCGCCGACGCTCACCGCTTTCGAGAAGCTCGTCGAGGATGGTGCGCTCCGATACGTGCTCGGGTCGGGAAGCACCGGCGCCGCCGGTTCGTCGCGCGGGGGCTGCTTCGGCAGCACAGGAACCGGCAACACTGCGGCAACTCGGACGGATCGAGCAGTGCCGACACCTCCAGCGCCCAGATCCGCACGTGGGTGCTGGCGAACTGCACGGCCGTCGGCGACTCGCCGGTGACGGGCATTTACGAACGCGGCGGGTGACCCGCAGGGCGTCCGCGCCGAGCACGGGCGTCAGCCGATGCGCTGCACCAGGGCATCCAGCCGGCGGATCGTCTCCGCCTTGCCCAGGATCTCCATCGACTCGAACAGCGGCGGCGACACGCGGCGACCGCTGATCGCGACCCGCAGCGGGCCGTAAGCGACGCGGGGCTTCAGACCCAGGTCGTCGATGAGCGCCTTCTGCAGCTCCGACTGCACCGCCGCGGCGGTGAAGCCCTGCTCGGGCACGAGTTCGAGCGCGCCGACCGACGCGACGAGCACCGGCCCGGAGTTCTCCGGCAGGCTCTTCAGCGCGTCGTCGTCGTAGACGACCTCGTCGCGGAAGAGGAAGCCCAGCAGGCCCGGCGCCTCGCCGAGCAGCTGCATGCGCTCCTGCACGAGCGGAGCCGCCGCGTCGAGGATCGTCTGCTGGTCGGCGGTGGGCGGGTTCTCGACGAGGTCCGCCGTCGCCAGGTACGGCACGAGGCGGGCGGCGAAGTCGGATGCCTCGAGCATGCGGATGTGGTCGCCGTTGATCGACTCGGCCTTCTTCTGGTCGAAGCGGGCCGGGTTCGGGTTGACGTCGGCGATGTCGAACGCGGCGATGAACTCGTCGAGCGTGAACACGTCGCGGTCGGGAGCGATCGACCAGCCGAGGAGGGCGAGGTAGTTGAGCAGCCCCTCGTGGATGAAGCCCTTCTCCCGCTGCAGGAAGAGGTCGGCCTGCGGGTCGCGCTTGGAGAGCTTCTTGGTGCCGGTCTCGCCGAGCACCAGCGGCATGTGCCCGAACCGGGGCACGAAGTCGGTCACCCCCGCGCCGATGAGGGCGTCGTAGAGGGCGAGCTGACGCGCCGTCGAGGGCATGAGGTCTTCGCCGCGGATGACGTGGGTGATTCCCATGAGCGCATCGTCGACCGGGTTCGTGAACGTGTAGAGCGCCTGCCCGCCCGCTCGCACGACGACGAAGTCGGGGAACGAGCCGGCGGGGAAGGTCACCTCGCCGCGGATGAGGTCGACGTAGGTGAGGTCGTGGTCGGGCACGCGCAGCCGGTACGCGGGCTCGCGCCCCTCGGCGCGGAAGGCGGCTTTCTGCTCATCGCTGAGCGTCCGGTCGTAGTTGTCATACCCGAGCTGCTTCGCGCGCCCCGCCGCCTCGTTGCGCGCGTCGATCTCCTCGGCGGTCGAGTACGACTCGTACACGGCACCGCTGTCGATGAGCTGCTGCAGGACGCCCGCGTAGATGTCGCGCCGCTGCGACTGCCGGTACGGGGCGTGCGGGCCGCCTTTCTCGACGCCCTCGTCCCAGTCGATCTCGAGCCACGTGAGCGCGTCGACGAGCTGATGGTAGCTCTCCTCGCTGTCGCGCGCGGCGTCGGTGTCTTCGACGCGGAAGATCAGCTTGCCACCGGTGTGCCGCGCGTACGCCCAGTTGTAGAGCGCGGTGCGGATCATGCCGACGTGCGGCAGCCCGGTCGGCGAGGGGCAGAACCGCACGCGCACGTCGGTGCCGCTGGCGGTGGTGGTACGGGGATCGATCGCTGCAGACATCTCCCCCAGTCTAGCCAGCGGCGGCCCGCTCCTTCCGGCTCGTCCCGACGCTCTGCAGCACCGGTCCGAGCACCTCGAGCACCGCGGCGATGGATGGCACGCGCTCCGCGCTCTGCGCCGTCACGAGGTGCAGCCGCCGCGCCTCGGCGACCGGGAGCGGCACCGTCGCGACCCCGGGCAGCAGCGGGAACGACTCGAGCGCCATCCGCGGCAGCGTCGCCACCCCGATCCCCTGCGCGACGAGGCCCTCGACCGCGACGTAGTTGTCGGTCTCGTAGCCGATGCGCGGCGCGAAGCCCGCGCGCTCGCAGAGCTCCAGCAGGTGGCCGCGACAGCGCGGGCATCCGGCGATCCAGGTCTCGTCGGCGAGGTCCGAGACGTCGTCGACCGGCCCGTGCCCCGCCGGCAGCACCAGCATCAGCTCGTCGCGCCCCGCGGCGCGGACGCTGAGGCCGCGCGCGCTCGACCGGTGCGGGTCGTCGCGGTCACCCGGGTAGCTGAACGTGAGCGCGATGTCGGCGCGGTCGTCGCGGATCGCCTCGACCGCTTCGGGCGGCTCCGCTTCCAGGTACGTCAGCGAGAGCCCGGGGTGCGCGGCGGCGAGGGCGGCGATGAGGCGCGGCACGAGCACCGGGGATGCCGAGGGGAAGGCGACCAGGCGCACGACCCCCGTCCGGAGCCCCCGCAGCTGCGCGAGCTCCTCGGCGGCGGCGTCGACGGCGAGGGTCACGGCCGGAGCGTGCCGGGCGAGCACGCGCCCCGCCTCGGTGAGCCGCACGCCGCGCCCGACCCGCTCTACGACCGCCACCTCGACTCGCGCTTCGAGGCGGCGCAGGTGCTGGCTGATCGCCGGCTGGCTGTAGCCGAGCGCCGCCGCCGCGCCGGTGATCGAGCCGGTGTCGGCGATCGCCCGCACGATCTTGAGGCTCAGCACGTCGAGCTCGACCGAGGCATCCGTCATGCACACATAATCTCACGGCATGCGATGCATTCCATACCTGACGTAGACGCATGAGTATGCCCAAGCTGATGCTGGAGGCATGACTCTCACGGCGACCGCGACCGACCGCCTTGCGGCGCTCCGCGCAGAATTCCGGGGAGCGGATGCGGCCGCGGCAACGGGGTACCTCGCCGCCTGCACGGCGGGACTGCCGACGGCGGGCACGCGGCGCGCGATCACGGCCGATCTCGCCGGCCGCCCCGACGTCGCGGGGTACAGCCGGGCCGTCGAGGCATCGCGCTCGCACTTCGCGCGCCTCGTCGGCGTCGCACCCGACCGCGTCGCGATCGGCTCGCAGACCTCGGCGCAGGTCTCGCTGCTCGCCGCCGCGCTGCCGAGCGGCGCGCGGGTGCTCGTGCCCGAAGACGAGTTCTCCTCGCTCGTGCTGCCCTTCGTCCACGCCGGTCGCGGCATCGAGGTGCGCGCCGTCCCGCTGCGCACCCTCGCCGAGGAGATCGCGGCGGACACCGACCTCGTCGCCTTCTCGCTGGTGCAGTCGGGCTCGGGCGAGGTCGCCGACCTCGACGCCATCGGCGCCGCGGCGGCGCGCGTCGGCGCACGCACGGTGTGCGACGCGACGCAGGCTGTCGGATGGATGCCGGTGGATGCCTCGCGCGTCGACGCCCTGCTCTGCCACGCGTACAAGTGGCTGTGCTGCCCGCGCGGCGTCGCCTTCCTCGCGCTCCGTGCCGAATACGCCCGCACCCTCACTCCGCTGCACGCCGGGTGGTACGCCGGCAACGATCCGTGGTCGTCGTGCTACGGCGGTGCGGCCGAGCTCGCCTCCTGCGCGCGGCGCTTCGACGTGTCGCCGGCGTGGCAGGCGTTCGTCGGCGCCGAACCCGCGCTCCGGGCCTTCGCAGACGCCGACCCGGGCGCGTTGCACGCGCACGCGACGGGTCTCGCGGCGCGGTTCCGCGCGCTGATCGGCCTCGCCGAGCCCGCGCGGCCGAGCGCGATCGTCACGTGGCCGGATGCGTCAGGCGCCGACCTCGCGCGCCTCACCGCCGCCGGGCTGATCGCCTCGGGGCGCAACGGCCGCGCGCGCGTCGCGTTCCACGTGTTCAACGACGAGCGCGACGTCGACCTCGCCGCACGCGCACTCGCTCGCTGACCTCGTTCGCGGGCGCGCCGGCTCGCCGACCGGCCGGCGTCAGATCGCGAAGCCGAGGGCGCGCATCATGTCGCGCCCGTCGTCGGTGATGCGCTCGGGGCCCCACGGCGGCATCCACACCCAGTTGATGCGGAACCGGTCGACGACGTCGTCGAGCGCCTGCGCCGTCTGCTCCTCGAGCACGTCGGTGAGCGGGCACCCGGCCGAGGTGAGGGTCATGTGGATGACCAGCGCGTCGTTCTCGTCGTCCCACGACAGGTCGTAGATGAGCCCCAGGTCGACGACGTTGATCCCGAGTTCCGGGTCCATGACGTCTTTGAGCGCCTCGGTGACGTCGTCGTACTTCTCCGGGCTGAGCGTCGCGGTCATACGTCGATCCTAGGCTTCGGTGACATCGCTGGGGTCGAGGTAGCGGTCGTAGCCCTCGTTCTCCAGGCGCTCGGCGAGCTCGGGGCCGCCCTCCTCGGCGACGCGACCCTTGACGAGCACGTGCACGAAGTCGGGCTTGATGTAGCGGAGGATGCGCGTGTAGTGCGTGATGAGCAGCACACCGAGGTCGGTGGCGGCCTTCGCGCGGTTGACACCCTCGGAGACGATCTTCAGCGCGTCGACGTCGAGGCCCGAGTCGGTCTCGTCGAGCACCGCGATCGCGGGCTTGAGGAGCTCAAGCTGGAGGATCTCGTGGCGCTTCTTCTCGCCGCCCGAGAAGCCTTCGTTGACGTTGCGCGAGGCGAACTTCGGGTCCATCCGAAGGTCCTTCATGGCCGCCTTGACGTCCTTCGTCCACGCGCGGATCGCGGGCGCCTCGCCGTCGATCGCGGTCTTGGCGGTGCGGAGGAAGTTCGTGACGGTGACGCCCGGGATCTCGACCGGGTACTGCATCGCGAGGAAGAGGCCCGCGCGGGCGCGCTCGTCGACCGACATCGCGAGGACGTCTTCGCCGTCGAGGGTGATCGTGCCCTGCGTCACCGTGTACTTGGGGTGCCCGGCGATCGTGTAGGCGAGCGTCGACTTGCCCGAACCGTTCGGGCCCATGATCGCGTGGGTCTCGCCGGTGCGGACCGTCAGGTCGACGCCGTTGAGGATGGGGGTGGTCCCCTCGTCGGTCTCGACCGTCACGTGCAGGTCGCGGATCTCGAGAACAGCCATGTCAGATTCCTTCGTCAGTTCACATCTTTGGTGACGGCGGGGTCGATGAGGATGTCGTCCCCGTCGATCGTCACTTCGTATACGGGCACCGGCTCGTAGGCCGGGAGGTTCAGGGGGCGGCCGGTGCGCAGCGAGAACGCCGAGCCGTGCGCCCAGCACTCCAGGGTCTCCCCCTCGACGAAGCCGTCGGAGAGCGAGACGTCGCCGTGCGTGCAGGTGTCGCCGATCGCGTGCACCTCGCCGTTCGAGTCGAGCACGACGGCGATGGGCACGCCGTCGACGACGACGCGCACCGCGGTGTCCTGCTCGAGGTCGCTGAGGTTCAGCACCTTCTGCGCGGTCATGCGGATGCCTCGGCGGAGACCGATGCCGTGAGCGCGAGTTCCGCCTCGATGGCTTCGATGAGCTCGCTCTGCAGGTCGTCGATGCCGATCTTCTGCACGATCTCGGCGAGGAAGCCGAGGACGACGAGGCGACGCGCCTCGTCCTCGGCGATGCCGCGCGCCTGCAGGTAGAACAGCTGCTCGTCGTCGAAGCGTCCGGTGGCGCTCGCGTGTCCGGCGCCGACGATGTCGCCGGTCTCGATCTCGAGGTTCGGGATCGAGTCGGCGCGTGCGCCCTCGGTGAGCACCAGGTTGCGGTTCGCCTCGTACGAGTCGGTGCCCGTGGCATCCGGCCCGATCAGCACGTCGCCGATCCACACGGTGCGCGCACCGGCGCCCTGCAGGGCGGCCTTGTAGAGCACGTCGCCGGTGGTGTGCGGACCCTTGTGGTGCAGGTACACCTGGCTCTCCAGGTGCTGCCCCGAGTCGGAGAAGGCGAGGCCGTAGAGCTTGCCGTCGGCACCCGCGCCGGAGAGCTCGACCGACGGGTTCACGCGCACGAGACCGCCGCCGAGGCTGACGACGACGTGGGTGAGCGCGGCGTCGCGGTCGACGCGGGCCTGGTGGGATGCCAGGTGCACGGCGTCGTCGTCCCAGCGCTGCACCGACACGAGCGTGAGGGCGGCGCCGTCGCGGACGATGATCTCGACGTTCTGCGCCTGCTGGGCGGTGCCCTCGTGGCGGAGGATCACGGTGCCGCGCGAGTGCGGCTGCGCCTCGATGACGACGTGGGCGTGTGCGACGCCGCCGCGGCCGGTGAGGCGCACCACGATCGGATCGTCGAGCTCGACGCCCTGCGGGATGCGGATGAGCGGCGCCTCGGCCTCCTGGTGCCAGGCGATCGCGCTCGGCAGGTCTTCGGGGCGGAACACCTCGCCGCGCGGCGCCTCGCCGACGGCGAGACGGCCCTGCTCGACGGCGTCCGGCGCCGACACCTCGACGCCGATGACGTCGTGCGGGGCGGGCTCGTCGCGCAGCAGCTCGGCGATCGCCTTCAGCGGCGTGTGCTTCCAGTTGACCTCGGTGCCGACGGGCGTGCCGAAGTCGGCCGGGTCGAACGACGTGGGCCGCTCGGAGCGGGTCTGCACCGGCACGAACTCGTTGCTGTCGGGGATGCCGGGCTGGCGGACGCCGGTCAGGCGCGCGGCAGGGTCGAGGTGACCCTCCGTCCGCTCCTGGCCCGAGGAGGCGGGGGTCTGAGTCGCTGTCGTCATCAGCCGACGGATCCTTCCATGCCCATCTCGATGAGCTTGTTCAGTTCGAGGGCGTACTCCATGGGCAGCTCCCGGGCGATCGGCTCGATGAAGCCGCGCACGATCATGGCCATCGCCTCGTCTTCGGGCATGCCGCGGCTCATGAGGTAGAACAGCTGCTCCTCGCTGACCTTCGAGACCGTCGCCTCGTGGCCGAGCTGCACGTCGTCGACGCGGATGTCGATCGCGGGATACGTGTCGGAGCGCGACTTCGTGTCGACCAGCAGCGCGTCGCAGCGCACGGTGTTCGCCGAGTGGTGCGCATTGGCATCCACCCGCACCTCACCGCGGTAGCCCGCGCGTCCGCCGCCGCGGGCGATCGACTTCGAGACGATCGACGACTGCGTGTACGGCGCCATGTGGATCATCTTCGCGCCGGCATCCTGGTGCTGGCCGGGGCCGGCGAAGGCGACCGACAGCGTCTCGCCCTTGGCATGCTCGCCCATCAGGTAGATCGAGGGGTACTTCATCGTCACCTTGGAGCCGATGTTGCCGTCGATCCACTCCATCGTCGCGCCCTCGTGGGCGACGGCGCGCTTGGTGACGAGGTTGTACACGTTGTTCGACCAGTTCTGGATCGTCGTGTAGCGCACGCGCGCGTTCTTCTTGACGATGATCTCGACGACCGCCGAGTGCAGCGAGTCGGACTTGTAGATCGGGGCCGTGCAGCCTTCGATGTAGTGCACGTACGAGCCCTCGTCGGCGATGATCAGCGTCCGCTCGAACTGGCCCATGTTCTCCGTGTTGATGCGGAAGTAGGCCTGGAGCGGGATCTCCACGTGCACGCCCGGCGGCACGTAGACGAACGAGCCGCCCGACCAGACCGCGGTGTTGAGGGCCGCGAACTTGTTGTCGCCGGCGGGGATGACCGTGCCGAAGTACTCCTCGAAGAACTCGGGGTGCTCGCGCAGCGCGGTGTCGGTGTCCATGAAGATGACGCCCTGACGCTCGAGCTCTTCGTTGATCTGGTGGTAGACGACCTCGGACTCGTACTGCGCCGCGACACCGGCGACCAGGCGCGCACGCTCGGCCTCGGGGATGCCGAGCTTCTCGTACGTGTTGCGGATGTCCTCGGGGAGGTCCTCCCACGACTGCGCCTGCTTCTCGGTGGAGCGGACGAAGTACTTGATGTTGTCGAAGTCGATCTCCGACAGGTCGGCGCCCCACGTGGGCATCGGCTTGCGGCCGAAGAGCTGGTGGCCCTTCAGGCGCGTCTTGAGCATCCACTCCGGTTCGGCCTTCAGGGCCGAGATGTCGCGCACGACGGCCTCGGAAAGGCCTCGCTTGGCACTGGCACCCGCGGCATCCGCGTCGTGCCAGCCGAACTCGTAGACGCCGAGCCCTTCGAGCTCGGGTCGGTCGATGAGCACATCCGACATGGCATTGCCTCCTTCGCGCCCGGCGGTGTCATCCGCTCCGACATTCCCACGACCCGCCGTGCTCACGGTGGAGGGTCGTCGGCGAGGGGTGGGATGCCGCTGTCAGGCCGTCTGCGTCTTTCTCGGACGCACAGTTCGCGCGCCTAGACTGGGAGTGGGTCGGGCACGCATCGCGTCGCCGTTCCCACCATTCGAGTCTACAGGCAACGCTCCCCCTCGGGCGTGGCCGGCGCCTTCCCGAGGCGCATCCCAGGAGGCGACAGCCATGTCCGATCCGTCCGCTGCGACCGCGGCGCCCGCACGACCGACGCTCGTCTCGGCGCTGCTGCCCGACCACATCACCCGGTACACCCGGGTGCTGGCGTGGCTGCTGCTGATCAGCAACATCGTCATCGTCGGCACCGGCGGCCTCGTGCGGCTCACCGGTTCGGGCATGGGATGCGAGACCTGGCCGTACTGCACGTCCGAGTCGCTCGTGCCGACGCCCGAGCTCGGCGTGCACGGCCTGATCGAGTTCGGCAACCGCACCCTCACCGGCGTGCTGGTGGTCGTGGCGCTCTTCGCCTTCCTCTCGGTGGTGCGGCTGTGGTCCACGCGCCCGGAGCTTCCCCGCCTGACCCTCGCCGTCGGTATCGGCATCATCCTGCAGGCCGTCGTCGGCGGCGTCACGGTGTGGCTGCACCTGCACCCGGCGATCGTCGGGCTGCACTACCTGATCTCCGCCGCGCTCGTCGCGATCGCCACCGCCTACGTCGTGCGGGTCTACGCCGAACCCGGGCCGCGCCGTCTCGCCGTGCCGCGCCGCCACGCGACACTCGTGCACGTGACGAGCGTCGTCGTGCTGATCACGGTCATCATCGGCATCCTGCTCACCGGATCGGGCCCGCACGCGGGCGACGATGCGGCGGCGCGCAACGGGCTCGACCCGATCTTCTGGCAGCACGTGCACAGCTGGCCGGCGTACCTGCTGTTCGCCCTGACGATCGTCGTGTTCGCCGTGTCGTTCCGCATGCCGCAGACGCTGCGCCTACCGCTGTGGACCGGACTGCTGCTGGCGGTCGAGGTCGTGCAGATCATCGTGGGACTGTGGCAGGCGCGCACCGGACTGCCGATCGTCCTGGTGAACATCCACATGGTGCTGGCGGTGACGCTCGTCTCCGCGATGACCGCGGTGCTGATGCATCTGAAGGCCCCGCGCGCCGTGCTGACTTTCGCCGACGGATCCACAGCGGGATCATAGGTGGTGCATCGCTCGCACTCGGGCGGTTCGCAGATAGTCGAACAGCCGTCGCGTGTGCGTCGGCACGACAGAAGGAGTCCCGCATGTCCACCACCCGCCTCAGCCGCAGCATCCCGTTCTGGGTGCTCGTAGGCGGCTCCGTCGTCGCGATCGCCGGCGGCGCCTACCTGCTCATCTCGAAGCTGACCACGATGGCGTCGACACTCACCGACGGGACGGCGACCGGCGTCGAGGTCTACGCCGGTCAGATCTGGGCCGTCCTCGGCGCGATCCTCATCGGCGCCGGCCTCGTGGGTCTCGCTCTCGCTCTCGTGCTCGGCGCGCTCAACTCGGCCGTCGCACCCGCCGCGGACGCTGTCGTCGTCGAGCCGTCGGAAGAGGACGTCGTCGAGGTCGCCGCTCCCGTCACCGCCTCGGAGCCGGTCGTCTCTTCGGAGCCTGTCGTGGCATCCGAGCCCGTCGTGGCCTCCGAGCCGGTCGTCGAGACCGACGCCACGCCGAACACGGACGCACCGCGCGCCTGACGCCCGCTCCCTCCGCAACCGCGGAGATCTGCACACCTGCGGATGCCTCGCCGGCACCGATCCGCAGGAGTGCCGATCTCCGCGGTTCTGCGTGTGCCCGGCCTACGCGAGGTGCAGGCGCTGCGCGAGCGCGCGCATGATCGCGCTCTGCACAGCGGGCCAGTCGCCGACGATCTGCGCGTACGTGAAGCGCAGCACGTGGTATCCGCGGAGCATCAGCTCCGCGTCGTGGGCGAGGTCCTCCGCGCGCTGCGCCCCGACGTGATGCCCTCCGTCCGCCTGCACCACGAGCCGCTCGCCGATGAGGAAGTCGGCCCGGTGCCCGGTGAGCCAGATCTGATGCAGGATCCGCACGCGCAGCCAGCGCAGCCGCACCCGGAAGAGCGTCTCGATCCCGGAATCGGTGAACTCCTCCACCGCCGCCAGCACCGCGCGCCCCGCCGGACCGAGCGGCAGCCGCGCCAGCTCGGCCTTCGTCACGAGGCCCTGGCGCACGGCCGAATCCCACACCGTGAGTGCCGCCTCGTGCGGCTGGCAGGATGCCACGGCGACGAGCGCGTTCTCCACCGGATCGGCCAACGCATCGGTGTGACGCGGGACGACCGGCCGCGCCCAGTGGACCGTGACCGCCTCCGGCGCCGGTCCGCCGCGATGCGGATCGGCGGCGACGTGGCACCGGTCCTCTGCCAGCACCCACAGGCCGAGACGCCGGGCCGCCGTCACGCAGGTGAGCACGACGGCGTCCCGCGCCGCGGCGACCAGTTCGGGGTCGGCGCCGGGGAGCGCGACCCATCCTCGCCGCACGCGCACGAGCATCCCCGCATCGAGCGCGCCGGCGATGCGGGAGCGCGAATGGCCCGCGCGGATCAGCATCACGGTGCGCGCGACGCCCTGGCGGGCCCGCACGGCCTCGGTCAGCGCGCGCAGTCGGGGGTGTGTGGCGACGTCCATCCCGTCATCGTTGCGAGGGGGGTCGCCTGAAAACGCCGGAGCGACGCGAATGTGGACAACTCGCGCGACGTTCGCCCCTGGGGAGGAGGCGACGCCCCCTCCACTCGTGCCCCGCCCCGCCGGCGCCACCGCGGACATCGGCACAACAGCGGATGCCTCGCGCCCAGGCATCCGCGATTCGGCAGATCTCCGCAATTGCGCGAGCCGCGCGGCTCGCGAGATCTCCGCAGCTACGCAGGCGCAGCGCGCCAGCGGGTCAGAACGGGAGCAGCGGGTCGACGGCGATCGCGAGGAACAGCAGCGTCAGGTACGTGATCGAGGCGTGGAAGACGCGCATCGGCTTGATCTGCTCGCCGCGCACGGCACGGTTGTAGAGCACGTGCGACTCGTAGACGAACCAGCCGCCGAACACGAGCGCCGACACGGTGTAGACGAGTCCCATGCCCGCGACCGGGATGAGCAGCAGCGAGCAGGCGACCGTCGCCCACGCGTACAGGATGACCTGCAGACCGACCTGGATGCCGTCGCGCGTCGCGCCGAGCATCGGCACATCGGCCTCGGCGTAATCGCCCTTGTACTTCATCGACAGCGGCCAGTAGTGCGGCGGCGTCCAGAGGAACACGAGCAGGAACAGGATGAACGGGGTCCAGGTGAGCGACCCGGTCACGGCCGACCAGCCGATCAGCACGGGGAAGCATCCCGCGATGCCGCCCCACACGATGTTCTGCTCGGTGCGGCGCTTCAGGATCATCGTGTAAATCACGACGTAGAAGAAGATCGCCACCACGCTGAGCGTCGCCGCGAGCCAGTTGGTCGTCGCGAGCAGCCAGACGGTGGACGCCCCGGCCAGCACCCAGGCGAACACGAGACCCGCACGCGGGGAGATCTCACCCGTCACGAGCGGGCGGTTCTCGGTGCGGTGCATGTGCGCGTCGATGTCACGGTCGAGGTACATGTTGAACGCGGCGGCGGAGCCGGCGCTCATCGCCCCACCGATCGTCGTCGCGATCACGAGCCACAGGTCGGGCATGCCGCCCTGCGCGAGGATCATCACCGGCACGGTCGTCACCAGCAGCAGCTCGAGCACGCGAGGCTTGGTGAGGGTGACGTAGGCGGCGACGGTGTGACGCAGATCGCGCCCGGTGGTGGCGCGTTCACCGCTCTGGGTCGTCGTGATGTCCATCTCCCCCGCCGCTGTCTGGAAAGTCCCCGTCAGTCTACGTCATGGCTGCGGACGGCCGACGGCCGGCGGGGGCATCCGCCCACCATCCCCCACGCGTCGAGACGCTGCCGATCGGCGTCATGCATCGCCCCGACGGCATACCGCTTCGATATGCTGGAGGCACATACGCGCGCCCGATTCGCCGATCCCCTCCCCCTTCTCTTCGAGGCAACCGACCGGCGTGGGCGCTCTTGCAGAAAGGCGACCGCGTGGCCGAGCTGAACACCGTCCTGGACTGGGAAGACATCGATCGGCGCGCGGTGGACACCGCCCGCGTGCTGGCCGCCGATGCCGTGGAGAAGGTCGGCAACGGCCACCCCGGCACGGCGATGAGCCTGGCGCCGGCGGCGTACCTGCTGTATCAGCGCGTGCTGCGTCACGACCCGTCCGATACCCACTGGCTGGGCCGTGACCGGTTCATCCTCTCGGCGGGGCACTCGTCGCTCACCCAATACGTGCAGCTGTACCTCGGCGGCTTCGGTCTCGAGCTCAGCGACCTCCAGGCCCTCCGCACCTGGGGCTCGCTCACTCCGGGGCACCCCGAGTACGGCCACACGAAGGGCGTCGAGATCACGACCGGCCCGCTGGGTCAGGGCCTCTCCTCCGCCGTCGGCTTCGCGTACGCGGCGCGCTACGAGCGCGGGCTGTTCGACCCCGAGGCCGCTGCCGGCACGAGCCCGTTCGACCACTTCGTCTACGTGATCGCCAGTGACGGCGACCTGCAGGAGGGCGTCACCGCCGAGGCATCCAGCCTCGCCGGCCACCAGAAGCTCGGCAACCTCATCGCGATCTACGACTCGAACCAGATCTCGATCGAAGACGACACGAACGTCGCGTTCACCGAAGACGTCGCCAAGCGCTACGAGGCGTACGGCTGGCAGGTGCAGACCGTCGACTGGAAGAAGACCGGCGAGTACGTCGAAGACGTGGCCGAGCTGTACGCGGCGATCGAGGCCGCGAAGGGCGAGACGTCGAAGCCGTCGATGATCATCCTGAAGACGATCATCGGCTGGCCGAGCCCCGGCAAGCAGAACTCCGGCAAGATCCACGGGTCCGCGCTCGGCGCCGACGAGCTGGCCGCGACGAAGAAGGTGCTCGGCTTCGACCCGGAGCAGAGCTTCGTCGTCGCCGACGACGTGATCGCGCACACCCGCGAGCTGCAGGATCGCGCCGCCGAGGCGCGCGCCGCCTGGCAGAAGGACTTCGACGCGTGGGCCGCGGCGAACCCGGAGCGGAAGGCCCTCCTCGACCGGCTCGAGGCCGGCGAGCTCCCCGCAGACCTCGAAGCGCCCACGTTCGCAGCGGGCAAGGACGTCTCCACGCGCGCCGCGTCGGGCCAGGTCATCAACGCCCTCGCCGCGCAGCTCCCGGAGCTGTGGGGCGGGTCGGCGGACCTCGCCGAGTCGAACCTGACGACGATCAAGGATGCCAAGAGCTTCATCCCCGCCGAGTGGTCGACCCACGAGTGGTCGGGCGACCCGTACGGTCGCGTGCTGCACTTCGGCATCCGCGAGCACGCCATGGGCGCGATCGTCAACGGCATCAAGCTGCACGGACCGACCCGTCCGTTCGGCGGCACGTTCCTGATCTTCAGCGACTACATGCGCCCCCCGGTGCGCCTCGCCGCGCTCATGGACATCCCGTCGATCTTCGTCTGGACGCACGACTCGGTCGCGCTCGGCGAGGACGGCCCGACCCACCAGCCGGTCGAGCATCTGTCGACGCTGCGGCTCATCCCGAACTTCACCGTGGTGCGCCCCGCCGACGCGAACGAGACCTCCGCCGCGTGGCTCGAGATCGTCCGCCGCACCTCGGGCGGCCCGGTCGGCATCGCCCTCACCCGGCAGAACGTGCCGGTGTTCCCCCGCGGCATCGACGGGTTCGCGACGACCGACGGCGTCGCGAAGGGCGCCTACGTGCTGGTGGATGCCGAGAACGGCACCCCCGACGTGATCCTCATCGCGACCGGCTCCGAGGTGCAACTCGCCGTGCAGGCGCGCGAGACCCTCGCCGCCGAGGGCATCGCCGCGCGCGTCGTGTCGGCGCCCTCGCTGGAGTGGTTCGCCGAGCAGGATGCGGCGTACCGCGAGAGCGTGCTCCCCGCCGCCGTCACGGCGCGCGTGTCGGTCGAGGCCGGCTCCACCCCGCTGTGGCGCGGCATCGTCGGCGACACCGGCCGCTCGGTCGGCATCGACCACTTCGGCGCCTCCGCCGACTACAAGACCCTGTTCGAGAAGTTCGGCATCACCGCCGATGCGGTCGTCGAAGCGGCGCGCGCAACCGTCAAGGAGAACAACGCATGAGCACCCCCACCGAAGATCTGTCCGCCGCCGGCGTCAGCATCTGGCTCGACGACCTGTCGCGCTCGCGCATCGACTCCGGCAACCTCGCCGAGCTGATCTCGACCCGGAATGTCACCGGTGTCACCACGAACCCGTCGATCTTCCAGGCGGCGATCGGCAACCAGAACGACGACTCGTACGACGCGCCGCTCGCGGCCCTCGCGTCCGCCGGCGCCGACGTCGACACCGCGATCTTCGAGATCACCACGACCGATGTGCGCGACGCCGCCGACATCTTCCGCCCCGTCTACGACGCCACCGGCGGGCTCGACGGGCGCGTGTCGATCGAGGTCTCCCCCGACCTGGCGCACGACACCGAGGGCACCTCGGCCGAGGCGAAGAAGCTGTGGGCGAAGGTCGACCGCCCGAACGCGCTGATCAAGATCCCCGCGACCAAGGCGGGACTCCCCGCGATCACCGCGACGCTCGCCGAGGGCATCTCGGTCAACGTCACCCTGATCTTCTCGCTGGAGCGCTACGGCGAGGTCATCGACGCGTACCTCGCCGGTCTCGAGCAGGCGAAGAAGAACGGGCACGACCTGTCGGCCATCCACTCGGTCGCCTCGTTCTTCGTCTCGCGCGTGGACACCGAGGTCGACAAGCGGCTGTCGCTCTACCGCAGTGAAGAGGCCGAGGCGCTGAAGGGCAAGGCGGGGCTCGCGAACGCCCGCCTCGCGTACCAGCTGTTCGAGAAGCGTTTCGCCACCCCGCGCGCACAGGAGCTCGTCGCCGCCGGCGGCAACGTGCAGCGGCCGCTCTGGGCATCCACCGGCGTCAAGGACCCGGCCCTCCCCGACACGCTGTACGTGACCGAGCTCGTCGCCCCCGGCACCGTCAACACGATGCCCGAGAAGACCCTCGAGGCCACGTTCGACCACGGCGTCATCACCGGCGACACGATCACCGATCACTACGAAGACGCGCAGCTCGTGTTCGCCCAGCTCGCGCAGCTCGGCGTCGACATCGCCGACGTCACTCAGGTGCTCGAGGACGAGGGCGTCGAGAAGTTCATCGCCTCGTGGCACGACCTGCAGAAGACCGTCGCCACGGCGCTGGAGAGCGCACCGGAGAACGCCGCGGAGAACGCGCAGTGAGCTTCGAGATCCATGTCTCCGGCCACGTCAAGGACGTGGTCGACCAGACGCTGCCGGGGCTCGTCGACTCGCTCATCGCGAGCGGCATCACCGCCGGCGACCCCGACCTGTGGGGACCCGAGGCGGCCCCCGAGGCCGCACGTCGGCTCGGTTGGGTCGAGGCCGTCTCGGTCTCGCGCCCGCTCCTCCCCGAGATCGAGGCGCTCCGCGCGGAGCTGAGCGAGCGTGGCATCACCCGCGTGGTGCTCGCCGGCATGGGGGGCTCGTCGCTCGCGCCCGAGGTGATCACGGCGACCGCGAACCTGCCGCTGGTGATTCTCGACTCCACCGCCCCCGGTCAGGTGCTCGCCGCGATCGACGGCGACGCCGAGCAGGGCGGCCTGGCCGAGACGGTGCTGGTCGTCTCGTCGAAGTCCGGCTCGACGATCGAGACCGATTCGGCCCGTCGCGCGTTCGAGGCGGCGTGGACCGACCTCGGCATCGACCCCGCCGCGCACATCGTCGTGGTCACCGACCCGGGATCGCCGCTCGACGTCTCGGCGCGCGAGGCGGGCTACCGCGTCTTCAACGCCGACCCGAACGTCGGCGGCCGCTACTCGGCCCTGACCGCGTTCGGTCTCGTGCCGGCCGGGCTCGCGGGCGTCGACGTCTCGGAGATCCTCGACGAGGCCGACGCGACCCTGCTCGAGGTGTCGATCGACGACGCGCGCAACCCCGCGCTCATCCTCGCGGCCGCGATCGCCGGCACCGCCGACGGCGAGCCGCGCCGCGACAAGCTCGGTCTCATCACCGACGGCACGCACATCGTGGGCCTCCCCGACTGGATCGAGCAGCTCGTCGCCGAGTCGACGGGCAAGAACGGCACAGGCATCCTGCCCGTCGTGCTGCAGCCGCTCTCCCCCGAGGCCGACCCCGACTTCACACCGACCGACATGCAGCTGGTGCGTCTCGTCGACGACGCGGTGCACTTCCAGCTGATCGAGCAGCATCCGAGTGAGGTGCTCGTCAGCGGATCGCTGGGCGCGCAGTTCATCGTCTGGGAGTACGCGACGGCGATCGCCGGGCAGATCCTCGGCATCAACCCCTTCGACCAGCCCGACGTCGAATCCGCCAAGGAGGCGGCGCGCGGGCTCCTCGACGCGCGCCCCGAGGTGGGCGCCGCGGCGTTCCGCGCGGGCGGCATCGAGGTGCGCGTCTCCGACATCGCCCTCGTCGAGGGAGCGAGCCTCGAATCTGTGCTGGATGCCTTGTGGGCCCGCCTCTCGCCGACCGGGTACGTCTCGATCCAGGCCTACGTCGACCGCGTCGCCGTGCCGCAGCTCGCGGGCCTGCGCGAACTGGTCGCCGCCGACAGCCGTCGCCCGACGACCTTCGGCTGGGGGCCGCGCTTCCTGCACTCGACCGGCCAGTACCACAAGGGCGGTCCCGCGGAGGGCGTGTTCCTGCAGATCCTCGGGCCGAGCGACGTCGACCTCGAGATCCCCGGCCGGCCCTTCACGTTCGGCCAGCTCATCACCGCGCAGGCCGCCGGTGACGCCGCCGTGCTCGTCGCGCACGGGCGCCCCGTCGTGACCCTCACCCTCTCCGACCCGCAGGCCGACGTGCTCGCGCTGTTCGAAGCAGCCCAGTAGGAGTTCCACACCGATGACTGTCGAGATCTCGCGCGGAGTGAACCCTCTGCGCGACCCCGATGACCGCCGCCTGAACCGCATCGCCGGTCCGAGCGCGCTGGTCATCTTCGGCGTGACAGGAGACCTGTCGCGCAAGAAGCTCATGCCCGCCGTCTACGACCTCGCCAACCGCGGCCTGCTCCCCCCGGGCTTCGCGCTCGTCGGGTTCGCGCGGCGCGACTGGGAGGACCAGGACTTCGCCGAGGTCGTACACGATTCCGTGCGTCAGTACGCGCGTACGCCCTTCCGCGAGGAGACGTGGAAGCAGCTGCTGCAGGGGATCCGCTTCGTCTCCGGCGAGTTCGGCGACGCCGACGCGTTCCGCCGCCTGCGGGAGACGGTCGAGAAGCTCGACGTCGAACGCGGCACGATGGGAAACCACGCGTTCTACCTGTCGATCCCGCCGCGTGACTTCCCGATCGTGACGAAGCAGCTGAAGGACTCCGGTCTCGTCGACGACAAGGTGAACAACCCGGATGCCTGGCGCCGTGTCGTCGTCGAGAAGCCGTTCGGCTCCGACCTGCAGTCCGCGCGAGAGCTGAACGCGGGCCTCGAGGCCGCGTTCCCGGCCGACTCGATCTTCCGCATCGACCACTACCTCGGCAAGGAGACGGTGCAGAACATCCTCGCGCTGCGCTTCGCCAACGAGCTGTACGAGCCGATCTGGAACGCCAACTACGTCGACCACGTGCAGATCACGATGGCCGAGGACATCGGCGTCGGCGGCCGCGCCGGGTACTACGACGGCATCGGCGCCGCGCGCGACGTCATCCAGAACCACCTCCTGCAGCTGCTGGCTCTGACCGCGATGGAGGAGCCCATCTCGATGGATGCCTCGCACCTGCGCGCCGAGAAGGAGAAGGTGCTCGCCGCGGTCCGCCTGCCGGAGGACCTGTCCACCGCGACTGCCCGCGGACAGTACGCCGGGGGCTGGCAGGGCGGCGAGGAGGTCACCGGCTTCCTCGAAGAGGACGGCATCAACCCCGAGTCGACGACGGAGACGTACGCGGCCATCAAGCTCGAGATCGGCACGCGCCGCTGGGCGGGCGTCCCGTTCTACCTGCGCGCGGGCAAGCGCCTCGGTCGCCGCGTCACGGAGATCGCGGTCGTCTTCAAGCGCGCGCCGCAGCACCTGTTCCAGCGCAATCAGACGCTCGAGCTCGGCCAGAACGCGCTCGTGATCCGCGTGCAGCCCGACGAGGGCGTCACGATCCGGTTCGGTTCGAAGGTTCCCGGCGCGGCGAATGAGGTGCGCGACGTCACGATGGACTTCGGCTACGGGCACGCCTTCACCGAGTCCAGCCCCGAGGCGTACGAGCGCCTCATCCTGGATGTCCTGCTCGGCGACCCACCGCTGTTCCCCCGTCACGAAGAGGTCGAACTGTCGTGGAAGATCGTCGACCCCGTCGAGGAGTACTGGGCCGCCGTCGGTGGTCCGCTCGAGCAGTACGCCCCCGGTTCATGGGGCCCCTCTTCCGCCAATGAGCTCCTGGCCCGCGACGGCCGCGTCTGGAGGCGTCCATGATCGTCGATCTGCCCGATACCACCGTCTCGAAGATCGCGCGCTCGCTCGTGAGCGTGCGTGAAGAGGGCGGTGCGGTCGCGCTGGGCCGCGTGCTGACCCTCATCATCGTGACGGCCGACGGCCTGCAGGAAGAAGCCATCGAGGCCGCCAACGACGCCTCCCGCGAGCACCCGATGCGCGTCATCGTGCTGATCGCCGATCCCACGGGCGAGCCGAAGCTCGACGCGCAGATTCGCGTGGGCGGCGACGCCGGCGCGAGCGAGGTCATCGTACTGCGCGCACATGGTCCCGCCGCGGCGAGCCAGGAGGGTCTCATCACCGGCCTGCTGCTGCCTGACGCTCCGGTTGTCGCGTGGTGGCCCGATCACCCGCCGGCCTCCCCCTCGACCTCCGAAGTGGGACGTGTCGCGCAGCGTCGCATCACGGATGCGTCGACACCGCCGTTCGCGAAGACCCGGCTCAGCCAACTGGGTGCGACCTACGCACCCGGCGACACCGATCTCGCCTGGACTCGTCTGACGCGCTGGCGTGAGCAGCTCGCCGCCGTGCTGGACCAGCCTCCGTACGAGCCGGTCACGGCCGTCGAAGTCGTGGGCGCCGGCAGCTCCCCCTCCACGGGACTGCTGGCCGCGTGGTTGCGGCTCAAGCTGGACGTGCCCGTGAGCTGGCGCTCGGCTGACCCCGACGAGTGGGAGCACGGCATCCAGTTCGTCCGTCTCACGCGTCCCAGTGGCGACATCCTGCTGCAGCGCAGCAACGACATCGACGCGACTCTCACCCAGCCGGGACAGCCGTCGCACGACATCGTGCTGCCGCGCCGCACCCTGCGCGAGTGCCTCGCCGAGGAGTTGCGTCGGCTGGATCCGGACGTCCTGTATGGTCGAGTGATCACGGAGGGCTGGGAGCTCCTCGGGCCCCCGACCACCACCGAGTCGTAGGAGTCGCGATGGCGCAGCTGTGGACCGAGAAACGTGTCGTGATCAGCCCCGACGCGCAGACCCTGGCTTCCGCTGTCGCCGGGCGTCTCCTCGAGCGGCTCGCGCGCCGCTCAGGCGCGGGGAAGACGAGCCACGTGTTGCTCACCGGCGGCGTCATCGGCACGGCTGTGCTGCGCGCCGCCGGTGCGAGTCCCGCGCGCACGAAGGTCGACTGGTCGACCGTGCACCTGTGGTGGGGCGACGAGTTGTTCCTGCCGGCATCCGACCCCGAGCGCAACGACGTGCGGGCGCATCGCGCGCTGATCGACCACATCGACATCCCGGCCGAGAACGTGCACGCGATGGCGGGCGCCGACAGCGGCGTTGACATGGCGGCCGCGGCCGAAGCGTACGCGGGCGAGCTCGCGATGTTCGCGGCCGACGACCAGGAGTGGCCGTCGTTCTACGTGTGCTTCCTCGGCGTCGGTCCGGACGGCCACATCGCCTCGCTGTTCCCCGACCGCGGTGAGATCCAGTCGACGGATGCCGTCGTGCTGCCGGTCTCCGGCGCGCCCAAGCCCCCGTCGGAGCGGCTGACGCTCACGCGTCCCGTGCTGAACTCAGCGCGGTGCGTGTGGCTCGTCGTCTCGGGCACCGACAAGGCCGCGGCCCTGGGGCTCGCTCTCGCGGGTGCGAGTTATGAGAGCGTCCCCGCAGCAGGCGCGAAGGGCCGCAAGCGCACGCTCTTCTTCGTCGACGAGGCTGCCGCCGCCAACGTCCCGCCCGAGCTCATCGACCAGGAGTTCTGAGTCGAGCCCCACCGGTCGCGCCGGCACTCGATCAACAGTGGGTCGGCGAGGCGGGTCAGGCCTGGCCGCGGCGCTCGCGCAGCTGCTGCAGCGCGTCGTCGAGGAGGGCGTCGGCCTCTTCCTCGGTGCGACGCTCCTTCACGTACGCGAGGTGCGTCTTGTAGGGCTCGGTCTTGGCGACAGCGGGCGGGTTCTCCTTGTCGCGACCGGCGGGAAGGCCGGAGTGCGGCGAGTCGATGACCTCGGGGATCTCCTCCTCGGGAATCCCCGCGGCGAAGTAGCGGACGGTCTCGTTGCCGAGCGCATCCCAGTACGAGATGGCGACGCGGTCGGCGTGGTGGCCGTGATCCTGCTCGCCCATCGGGCCGGCGCCGACACGGGTGCCGCGGATTGCGTTTCCGCCGGTAGCCATCAGATCCCCTGGAACTTCGTGATCAGGCCGAGCGCCACGATCGAGACGAACCACACGAGCGCGAGCACGACCGTGAAGCGGTTGAGGTTGCGTTCGGCCAGTCCCGACGATCCCATCGCCGAGCTCATGCCGCCGCCGAACATGTCAGACAGACCGCCACCGCGGCCCTTGTGCAGCAGGATCAGGAGGGTCAGCAGGAGGCTGGTGATGCCCAGCAGCACCTGCAGCACGAACTCGAGGATGTCCACAGTCGAGAAAGCCTTTCGCGGCGCCCACCGCAGGGCGCACAGGGTACGAGTATACCGGTGCCTCCGACAGGCTCAGGGCCGGCGGGGCTCACGCCCCACCGACCCCGAGCCCATCGAGCGGCGTCAGACGCCGACGTGCTTCTGGTAGCGGATGATCGCGGCGAACTCTTCGGCGACGAGGCTCGCACCACCCACCAGCGCACCGTCGACATCGGGCTCGCGCATGAAGCTCGCGATGTTGCCCGACTTCACGGAGCCGCCGTACAGGATGCGCGTGCGCGCCGCCGCATCCGCACCGAGCTTGTCGGCGACGACCTGGCGCACGGCGGCACAGACCTCCTGCGCCTGCTCGGGCGAGGCCACCTGACCGGTGCCGATCGCCCAGACGGGCTCGTAGGCCACGACGATGTCCGCGTCGGCCGGCACGCCCTCAAGCGCCACCTGCAGCTGCGCAACCGCCACCGCGGTGGGGCCGGACTCCTCACGCTGCTCCAGCGTCTCGCCGACGCAGATGACGGGGACGAGCCCGTGCCTCAGTGCGGCCTGCACCTTGGCGGCGACGATCTCGTCGGTCTCGTGGTGGTACTCGCGACGCTCGGAGTGCCCGATGATCACGTACGCGCAGCCGAGCTTCGCCAGGAACGCCCCCGAGACCTCACCCGTGTATGCGCCCGCATCGTGCATCGAGAGGTCCTGCGCGCCGTGGGCGAACGGGATCTTGTCGGCGTCAATCAGCGTCTGCACCGTGCGGATGCTTGTGTACGGCGGAAAGACGGCGACCTCGACGGAGGCGTCGTCGTGCGCGGCATCCTTCAGCGTCCAGTGCAGCTTCTGCACGAAGGCGACCGCCTGCAGGTGGTCGAGGTTCATCTTCCAGTTGCCGGCGATGAGCGGTGTGCGGGCCATCAGCTCTCCCATCCCAGGACTTCGAGCCCGGGGAGCTTCTTGCCCTCCAGGAACTCCAGACTCGCCCCACCACCGGTGGAGATGTGACCGAACTGCTCGTCGCGGAAGCCGAGCTGACGGACGGCCGCGGCGGAATCGCCGCCGCCGACGACCGAGAGGCCGTCGACCTCGGTGAGCGCCTGCGCGACGGCGCGGGTGCCGCCCGAGAAGGCGGGGAACTCGAACACGCCCATCGGGCCGTTCCAGAACACCGTCGTCGACGAGCGGATCGCCTCGGCGAAGGTCGTCGCCGTGTCGGGACCGATGTCGAGACCCATGCCGTCCGCGCCGAAGGGGGTGTCCTCCAGCGCATCGGCGGGGGCGACGACGTGGTCGGCGTCGGCGGCGAAGCCGGAGGCCATGACCGCGTCGACGGGGAGGATCAGTTCCACGCCCTTGTCGGCCGCCGTCTGGATGTAGCCCTTGACCGTGTCGATCTGGTCGGCCTCGAGCAGGCTCTTGCCGACGGGGAAGCCCTGTGCGGCGAGGAACGTGAACATCATGCCGCCGCCGACGAGGATCTTGTCGGCGCGCGGGAGCAGGTGCTCGATGACGCCCAGCTTGTCGCTGACCTTCGACCCGCCGAGGACGACCGCGTACGGGCGCTCGGGGTTCTCGGTGAGGCGGTCGAGCACGTCGACCTCCTTCTCGATCAGCAGACCCGCCGCCGACGGCAGGATCTCCGCGAGTTCGTAGACCGAGGCCTGCTTGCGGTGCACGACGCCGAAGCCGTCGGAGACGAGGGCCTCGCCGAGCGCGGCCAGCTGCTCCGCGAAGGCGCGGCGCTCACCGGCATCCTTCG
This sequence comes from Microbacterium sp. F2E, assembly GCF_020905435.1. Taxonomy (NCBI): domain Bacteria; kingdom Bacillati; phylum Actinomycetota; class Actinomycetes; order Micrococcales; family Microbacteriaceae; genus Microbacterium; species Microbacterium sp. F2E. The sequence continues at coordinate 24,323 of NZ_JAJJIB010000008.1, forward strand.
CCGTCTCGCCCGGGTTGAAGCGGAGGTTCTCGATCACCGCGACGTCGCCGTCTTCGAGTGCCGCAGCGGCCTCCTGGGCGGAGGTGCCGACCGTGTCGCGCGCGAACGCGACCGGCTTCCCGAGCAGCTCCGAGAGCCGCTGGGCGACCGGTTCGAGGCTGTACTTGGGGTCGGGGGCGCCGTCGGGACGACCCAGGTGCGAGCACGCGATGACGCGGGCGCCCTGGTCGATGAGCTTGTTCAGCGTGGGAAGAGCCGCCCGGATACGGCCATCGTCCGTGATGACGCCCTCTTTGAGAGGGACGTTGAAGTCAACACGGACGATGACGCGCTTACCGGCCAGCGAACCCAGCGAATCGAGGGTACGCAGAGCCATGAGTGAACCTCAGAGCTTTTCGGCGACGAGCTCGGCGAGGTCGACGAGGCGGTTCGAGTAGCCCCACTCGTTGTCGTACCACGCCGACACCTTCACGAGGTTGCCCGAGACGTTGGTCTGGCCCGCGTCGAAGATCGACGAGTGCGGGTCGTGGACGATGTCGGTCGAGACGATCGGGTCGGTGTTGTACTTCAGGTAGCCGACGAGCTCACCCTCCGACGCGGCCTTCTCGTACGCGGCGTTGATCGCCTCGACGGTCAGACCCTCGGTGGGGGTGATGATCGTCAGGTCGACGATCGAGCCCGTGGGGATCGGCACACGGTACGACGAGCCGCTCAGCTTGCCATTGAGCTCGGGCAGCACAAGGCCGATCGCCTTGGCGGCACCGGTCGAGGCGGGAACGATGTTCAGCGCGGCGGCGCGGGCACGGTGCAGGTCGCTGTGCGGGCCGTCCTGCAGGTTCTGGTCGGCCGTGTAGGCGTGCGCGGTCATCATGAAGCCGCGCTCGATGCCGAACGCGTCGTTGAAGACCTTGGCCAGCGGCGCGAGGCAGTTCGTGGTGCACGAGGCGTTGGAGATGATGTTCATCGTCTCGGTGTCGTACGACTCGTCGTTCACACCCACGACGAACGTGCCGTCGACATCGGTGCCGGGAGCCGAGATGATGACCTTCTTGGCGCCGCCCGCGAGGTGCTTGCCGGCGTCTGCGCCCTTGGTGAAGCGACCGGTCGACTCGATGACGATGTCGACGCCCAGGTCGCCCCAGGGGAGGTTCGCGGGGTCGCGCTCTTCGAAGACCTTGATCGACTTGCCGTTGACGGTGATCGAGTCCGCGTCGTACGAGACCTCGGCGTCGAGACGTCCGCCGACGGAGTCGTACTTGAGCAGGTGAGCGAGGGTCTTGTTGTCGGTGAGGTCGTTCACCGCCACGATGTCGAGGTCCGCACCCTGCTCCAGAGCTGCGCGGAGGAAGTTACGTCCGATGCGGCCGAAGCCGTTGATTCCGATCTTGACAGACACGTTGTCTCCCGGTTCTTGTCGCCGCAGCCGCCGTCGGGCGCTCCGCGAAGCGATTGTCTGATGTGAGAAGAGGATGCCGGGTCTCCCCCCATCACCGGGCGGAGACCCGGCATCCTCACCTGGTCATGACACTACTACTTGAGTAGGCCCACCGTCTTGTCGCGAGCCGTCGAAAAACGCTCGGCGACGTTGCCCCAGTTCGCGATGTTCCAGACCGCCTTGACGTAGTCCGCCTTGACATTCAGGTAGTCGAGGTAGAAGGCGTGCTCCCACATGTCGAGCTGGAACACGGGGATGGTGCCCTGCGCCGTGTTCGACTGCTGGTCGAACAGCTGCTGGATGATCAGCTGCTCACCGATCGTGTCCCAGCTGAGCACCGCCCAGCCCGAACCCTGGATGCCGGTGGCCGCCGCCGTGAAGTGGGCCTGGAACTTGTCGAAGCCGCCGAAGTTGTCGTCGATCGCCGCCGCGAGCTCGCCCTCGGGCTTTCCGCCGCCGCCGTCGCTCTCGGGCGCGAGGTTGGTCCAGAAGATCGAGTGGTTGACGTGACCGCCCAGGTTGAAGGCGAGGTCCTTCTCGAGCTTGTTGACGTTCGCCAGGTTGCCCGAATCGCGTGCCTCGGCGAGCTGCTCGAGCGCCGTGTTCGCACCCGTGACGTACGCCTGGTGGTGCTTGTCGTGGTGCAGCTGCATGATCTTGCCGCTGATGTGCGGCTCGAGCGCTGCGAAGTCGTAGGGGAGGTCGGGCAGGGTGTAGGTCGCCATGTTCTCTTCTTCCTGTTCGCGCCGCGCTGCGAACGCGGCGAGGGGACGTTTTCCATCCTATTGAGGTGCGACGCCCTCGTCAGGGGGTTGTTCCCCGGGTGACGGTATGCGACGGCCCGACCGCTCGGGGAGGGGTCGCCAGGCGCGCGGACGCGTCAGTCCTCGAAGCCCTCCGGGACGGCGGACTCGGTGCCGGGGATGCCCTCGGCGGTCGCCTTCTTGTCGGCCATGGCCAGCAGGCGACGGATGCGGCCGGCGACGGCGTCCTTCGTCAGCGGCGGTTCGGCGTGGTGGCCCAGCTCGTCGAGGCTCGCGTCGCGGTGCGACAGGCGCAGCTCCCCCGCCTCGCGGAGGTGCTCGGGCACCTCGTCGCCGAGGATCTCGAGGGCGCGTTCGACCCGCGCGCACGCGGCGACGGCGGCCTGCGCGGAGCGGCGGAGGTTCGCGTCGTCGAAGTTGACCAGCCGGTTCACCCCGGCGCGCACCTCGCGGCGCTGGCGCATCTCCTCCCACGCCTGCGCGGTGCGGACGGCGCCCATCTCGGCGAGCGCGACCCGGATCGCATCGCCCTCGCGCACGACGACGCGCGGCACGCCGCGCACCTCGCGCGCCTTCGCGGAGATGCCCAGCCGGTGCGCGGCGCCGACGAGGGCCATCGCGGCCTCGCCCGACGGGCAGGCGATCTCGAGCGCGGCCGACCGGCCGGGCTCGGAGAGCGTGCCGGCGGCGAGGAACGCCCCGCGCCACACCGCGGCGAGGTCGGGGCGGGCGCCCGTCGTCAGCTTGTTCGGCAGGCCGCGCACGGGGCGGCGGCGCTGGTCGAGGAGTCCCGTCTGGCGGGCAAGGGTCTCGCCGCCGTCGATCACGCGCACGGCGAACGAGCCGCCCGTGCGGCCGCCGGATGCCTGGACGCGGTGGAGCTCGGGGCGCACCCCGTACAGCTCCATGATGTCGCGCGCGACGCGGCGGGCGAGCTGATCGGAGTCGAGCTCGGCCTCGACGGCGACGCGGCCGGCGATCGAGTGGAGCCCACCCGAGAAGCGCAGGATCGCGGTCAATTCGGCCACCCGTGCCGTCGGACGAGGGTCGCGGACCGCGGCCAGCTCGGACTTGACATCGGCGGTGGGCGGCACAGCGATCCTTCGGTGTTCAGGTGGGGGGACGAACGTCCAGCCTACTCGCGTCCGAGGTCGCGATGCTTCACGCGCACTGCCACGCCCGGCACCTCGGCGAGCCGACGGGCGAGCTCGATCGCGGTGACGACCGACCGGTGCTTGCCGCCGGTGCAGCCGATCGCGACGACGGAGTGCCGCTTGTTCTCGCGCTGATAGCCCTCCAGCACCGGGTGCAGGGCGAGCGCGTACGCGTCGATGAACTCGAGCGCTCCGTCCTGCGAGAGCACGAAATCGCGCACCGGCCCCTCCTCGCCGGTGAGTCCCCTCAGCTCGGGGATCCAGAACGGGTTCGGCAGGAAGCGCATGTCGGCGACGAGGTCGACGTCGGTGGGCAGCCCGTACTTGAACCCGAAGCTCATCACCGTGACCGTGTGCCGCGCCTGCCCCTCCTCGCTGAACAGGTCGACGATGCGGTTCGCGAGCTGGTGGATGTTGAGGGCGCTGGTGTCGACGATGACGTCGGCGCTCTCGCGGATCACCGCGACGCGCTCGCGCTCGCGCCGGATGCCGTCGAGGATCGTGCCGTCGCCCTGCAGGGGATGCGGGCGGCGCACCGACTCGAAGCGGCGCACGAGCACCTCGTCGGAGGCATCCAGGAAGAGCACGCGCAGCTGGCCGCCCGTGCGCAGCGAGCTCGCGATCGCCGGCAGCTCGCCGAACAGGTCGCGCCCGCGCACGTCGACGACCGCAGCGATCTTCGGCAGCGCGCCGGCCGCGAGGCCTGTGAGGTCGAGGAGGGGGCGCAGCATCTGCGGCGGCAGGTTGTCGACGACGTACCAGCCGAGGTCTTCGAGGGCGTTCGCCGCCGTCGTCCGACCGGCGCCGGACATGCCGGTGACGATCAGGATCTCGCCGGCCGCCTGCTCTTCATCCACCCCAGTGTTCCCGTCTCTCCCTCGGTTCGGCAGTCGACTCTGCCCGGCGCGAGAGCGCACGGGCACAGCCTACCGATTGGCGAGACGCTGCTCGATCGCGGCGGCGAGCTTCGGGCCGATGCCGGGGAGGGCGGTGATCTCTTCCGCGCTCGCGCGGCTGAGGGCGGCGACCGACCCGAAGTGCTTCAGCAGCGCCTTGATGCGCGCCTCGCCGAGGCCGGGCACCTCGCCGAGCACCGTGGTGATGTCGCGCTTGCGCCGCTTGCGCTGGTGCGTGATCGCGAACCGGTGCGCCTCGTCGCGCAGCCGCTGCAGCAGGTACAGCGCCTCGGAGGTGCGGGGCAGGATGACGGGGTACTCCTCCCCCGGCAGCCAGATCTCCTCCAGCCGCTTCGCGATGCCGCACAGGGCGATCTCGGTGTGCCCGGAGTCTTCGAGGGCGCGCGCCGCCGCCGCCACCTGCGGCGCGCCGCCGTCGACGACGAGCAGCTGCGGGCGGTAGGCGAAGCGCGGCCGCTTGCGCTCGGTGACGACGGGCTCTTCGACGGCCTCCACGACCTCGACAGCCTCGGCCTCCACAGCCGCGGCCACCTCAACGGCCTCCACCGCCTCCACGACCTCCGCGGCCACGACCTCGGCCGCGACGACCTCCGCCGGGTCGTCGCGGTCGACGTGCGCGAGCCGGCGCATGAGCACCTGATAGAGCGAATCGGTGTCGTCGGTGGTCTCGGGCACGCCGAACGAGCGGTACTGGTCCTTGCGCGGCAGGCCGTCTTCGAAGACGACCATGGATGCCACGACGTTCGTGCCCGACAGGTGCGAGACGTCGTAGCACTCGATGCGCAGCGGCGCCTCGTCGAGTCCGAGCGCGAGCTGCAGGTCGGTGAGCGCCTTCGTGCGCGACGTGTAGTCCGAGGTGCGGCGGGTCTTGTGCAGCATCAGCGCCTGCTGCGCGTTGATCGTCGCCGTGCGCAGGAGATCCGCCTTGGCACCGCGCTGGGCGATCTGGATGCTCACGCGCTTGCCGCGTCGCTCCTGAAGCCACTCCTCGAGGTCGGCGGCGTCGCCCGGCAGCTCTGGCACGAGCACCTGGCGCGGGATCTCGCCCGCGCCGGCGCCGCCGTAGGTGCGCTGGAGCACCTGGTCGACGAGGTCGCCCCCCGAGATGTCGAGCTCCTTGTCGATCGTCGTCGCGCGCACGCCGCGCACGCGGCCGCCGCGCACGACGAAGTGCTGCACGGCGGCCGACAGCTCGTCTTCGGCGATGCCGAACAGGTCGGCGTCGGTGTCGCTCGGCAGCACGAGCGCGCTCCGGCTGAGCACGGCGTCGATCGCCTGCAGCCGGTCGCGGTAGACGGCGGCCGACTCGTAGTCCATGGCGGCGGATGCCTCGCGCATGCGCGCCGTGAGCTCTCGCGTGAACCGGGCGTCGCCCCCCGACATGAACGCGACGAAGTCATCCACGATCGCGCGGTGCTCCTCCACCGTCACCTTCATGGAGCACGGCCCGCCGCAGCGGCCGATCTGCCCCGGGAAGCACGGACGGCCCGTCGCCATCGCCTTCTTGTACGAGGCATCCGAGCACGTGCGGATCGGGAACACCTTGATCATGAGGTCGATCGTGTCGTGCACGGCCCAGATCTTCGGGTACGGCCCGAAGTAGCGGGCGCCGGGGATGCGCCGGTTGCGGGTGACGATCACGCGCGGAGCCTCGTCGGCGAGGGTGATCGCCATGTACGGGTAGGACTTGTCGTCCTTGTAGCGCACGTTGAACGGCGGAGAGAACTCCTGGATCCACATGTACTCGAGCTGCAGCGATTCGACGTCGCTGCCGACGACGGTCCACTCCACCGAGGTCGCGGTCGTGACCATGCGCCGGGTGCGCTCGTGCAGCGTGTGCAGGGGCGCGAAGTAGTTCGACAGCCGCGCCCGGAGGTTCTTCGCCTTGCCGACGTAGAGCACGCGGCCTTCCGCGTCGCGGAACCGGTACACCCCGGGCTGGGTCGGGATCTCCCCCGGCTTCGGCTTATAAGGCAGGGCGTTCGCCATCAGCCCGCCTTGCGCACCGCTTCTCGGGCCTCCGCCTCGGCGACGGCCTCGACCGCGACCCGCGAGCGGTCGGCGAGCACTTCGGCGAGGAAGGCGCCGGTGTGGCTCTCGGCGACCTTCGCGACCTTCTCCGGTGTGCCGGTGGCGACGATCTGCCCGCCGCCCGAGCCGCCCTCGGGACCGAGGTCGATGATCCAGTCGGCCGACTTGATGACGTCGAGGTTGTGCTCGATGACGATGACCGTGTTGCCCTTGTCGACGAGGCCGCCGAGCACCTCGAGCAGGCGCGCGACGTCTTCGAAGTGGAGGCCGGTGGTCGGCTCGTCGAGCACGTAGATGCTGCGCCCGTTCGACCGACGCTGCAGCTCGGTGGCGAGCTTGACGCGCTGCGCCTCGCCGCCGGAGAGCGTCGTCGCCGACTGCCCGAGTCGCACGTAGCCGAGGCCGACGTCGACGAGCGTCTTCAGGTAGCGGTGGATCGCCTGGATCGGCTCGAAGAAGTCGGCCGCCTCGGAGATCGGCATCTCCAGCACCTCGGCGATGTTCTTGCCCTTGTAGTGCACGGCCAGGGTGTCGCGGTTGTAGCGCTTGCCGTGGCACACCTCGCAGTCGACGTACACGTCGGGCAGGAAGTTCATCTCGATCTTGATCGTGCCGTCGCCCGAGCACGCCTCGCAGCGCCCGCCCTTGACATTGAAGCTGAAGCGCCCCGGCTGGTAGCCGCGCACCTTCGCCTCGCTCGTCTCGCTGAAGAGGGTGCGGATGCGGTCGAACACACCCGTATAGGTGGCGGGGTTCGACCGCGGGGTGCGGCCGATCGGCGCCTGGTCGACGTGCACGACCTTGTCGAGGTTGTCGAGACCCGTCACGCGCGTGTGCTTGCCGGCCACGCGGCGCGCCCCGTTGAGCTTCGTCGCGAGCACTTCGTAGAGGATGCCGTTGACCAGCGACGACTTGCCGGAGCCGCTGACCCCGGTGACGGCCGTCAGGACGCCGAGCGGGAACTCGGCCGTGACGTTCTTGAGGTTGTTCTCGCGGGCGCCGACGACCGTCAGCATGCGCTTCTTGTCGATCTTGCGCCGCTTGGCGGGCGTCTCGATGGTGCGACGTCCGCTGAGGTAGGCGCCGGTGAGCGAGCGGGGCTCGTCGAGCAGCGACGACAGCGGGCCGGAGTGGACGACCTCGCCGCCCTCGACGCCCGCGCGCGGTCCGATGTCGACCACCCAGTCGGCGGCGTGCACGGTCTCTTCGTCGTGCTCGACGACGATCAGCGTGTTGCCGAGGCTCTTCAGGTGCACGAGCGTCTCGATGAGCCGGCGGTTGTCGCGCTGGTGCAGGCCGATCGACGGCTCGTCGAGCACGTAGAGCACGCCGGTCAGGCCCGACCCGATCTGGGTGGCGAGGCGGATGCGCTGCGCCTCGCCGCCGGAGAGCGACCCGGCCGCGCGGCTGAGGCTCAGGTAGTTGAGGCCCACCTGGATGAGGAAGTCGAGCCGGGCCCGGATCTCGCGCAGCACGGCCGCGGCGATCTTCGCCTCGCGGTCGGTGAGCTCGAGCTCGGCGAAGTAGGTCTGGGCGTCGCCGAGGCTCATGCGCGAGGCATCCGCGATGGAGTGCCCGTGCACGAGCACCGCGAGCACCTCGGGCTTGAGCCTGTCGCCGTGGCAGACGGGGCACGGCACCTCGCGCAGGTACTCGGCCCAGCGCTGGCGCTGCGTGTCGGTCTCGGCCTGCGTGTACTGGCGCTCGATGTAGGGCACGACGCCCTCGAAGCCCGACGAGTAGCGCATCTCACGGCCGTAGCGGTTGCGCCACTTGACCGTCACCTTGTAGTTCTCGCCGCGCAGCACCGCCTCCTGCACGTCGGTCGGCAGCTCGCGCCACGGAGTGTCGAGGGAGAAGCCGAGGTCGTCGGCGAGACCCACCAGCAGGCGCTCGTAGTACTGGTAGAGGCCCTTGCCCTGCGTCGTCCACGGGATGATGACGCCCTCGTTGATCGACAGCTCGTCGTCGCCCAGCATGAGCTCGACGTCGACCGACATGCGCGTGCCGAGACCGGAGCAGGCCGGGCAGGCGCCGAACGGCGCGTTGAACGAGAACGTGCGCGGCTCGATCTCGGTGAGCTGCAGCGGGTGGCCGTTCGGGCAGGCGAGCTTCTCGCTGAAGCTCTGCCAGGCGTCGTCGCCCTCTTCGTCGACGAAGTTCACCTGCATGATGCCGCCGGCGAGACCGAGCGCGGTCTCCACCGAATCGGTGACCCGGCCGAGGATGTCGGGCGCGGCGACCAGCCGGTCGACCACCACGGCGATGTCGTGCTTGTAGCTCTTCTTCAGCGTGGGCGGTTCGGACAGCTGGATGAGGTCGCCGTCGACGACGGCGCGCGCGTACCCCTTGGCCGAGAGCTCTTTGAAGAGGTCGACGAACTCGCCCTTCTTCTGCGTGACGACGGGCGCGACGATCTGATACCGGGTGCGCTCGGGCAGGTCCATCAGCTGGTCGGCGATCTGCTGCACCGTCTGGCGCTGGATCTCGGCGCCGCACTCGGGACAGTGCGGCACGCCGATGCGCGCCCAGAGCAGACGCATGTAGTCGTGGATCTCGGTGATCGTGCCGACGGTGGACCGCGGGTTGCGGTTGGTCGACTTCTGGTCGATCGACACGGCGGGGCTGAGCCCCTCGATGAAGTCGACGTCGGGCCGGTCGACCTGACCGAGGAACTGGCGCGCGTAGGCGCTCAGCGACTCGACGTAGCGGCGCTGCCCCTCGGCGAAGATCGTGTCGAACGCGAGGCTCGACTTGCCGGATCCGGACAGCCCGGTGAACACGACGAGCGAGTCGCGCGGAATGTCGAGGTCGACGTTCTTGAGGTTGTGGACGCGGGCTCCACGGACGCTGAGTTTCGAGGCGGCGACGGGGACGATAGGCACTCCTCAAGCTTAGGCGGGGCCTCCGACATCGGGCCCGCCTTGCGCTCAGGGCGAAGCCTCGCGCACGGGGTAGCCCGCCTCGGCGCCGCCCTCCCTCGACGAGCCGACGACGCCGGCCGGTCCCCTGCCCGAAAAGGCCGACCAGGAGGCTCCCGAGCCACGCACCCCCACCGGGGCGCCGTCGGCGGATGCCGCGCGCGCGAGCGCTCAGCAGGGCGACCGCCTGACGACGGCCCCGGGGCTGCGGCTGGGCGACACCGACCACTCCCTGAAGGCGGGTCCGCGCGGGCCGGTGCTGCTGCAGGACCACCACCTGCGGGAGAAGATCACGCACTTCGACCACGAGCGCATCCCCGAGCGCGTCGTGCACGCACGCGGCGCGGCCGCGCACGGCGAGTTCGTCGCGAACGGCGCCGCCGAGTCGGTGACGCGCGCCGCATTCCTCAAGAAGGGCGTGCGCACGCGGGTCTTCACCCGCTTCTCCGCCGTGCTCGGCTCACGCGGGTCGGCGGACACCGTCCGCGACACCCGCGGATTCGCGACGAAGTTCTACACACAGGAGGGCGTCTACGACCTCGTCGGCAACAACATCCCGGTGTTCTTCATCCAGGACGCCATCACGTTCCCCGACGTCGTCCACGCCGGCAAGCCGCACCCCGACCGCGAGATCCCGCAGGCGCAGTCGGCGCACGACACGTTCTGGGACTTCGTCTCGCTCCACACCGAGGCGCAGGCGCACACCATGATGTTCGAGGGGATCGATCTGCTCGATCCGACGAAGTTCGTGCCCGAGGAGCTCGCCCCGCTGCAGATCGTCGGCACGATGACCCTCACCGCGAACCCGACGAACTACTTCGCCGAGACGGAGCAGGTCGCCTTCCATCCGGGGCACCTCGTCCCGGGCATCGACGTCACGAGCGACCCGCTCCTGCAGGGCCGGCTCTTCTCGTACCTCGATACGCAGATCTCCCGTCTGAGCGGCCCGAACTTCGCGCAGCTGCCGGTGAACCGGCCGCACGCGCCCGTCAACGACATGCTCCGCGACGGGATGCATCAGAGCGCCGCGCACACGGGGGTCGCCCCGTCGCACCCGAACACGCTCGACGGCGGCTGCCCGTTCCACGCCGGCGCCGACGAAGGCGCGTTCGTCGACCTTCCGGTGACGGTGACCGAATCCGTCATCGAGCGGGCGCTGCCGCCGAGCTTCGACGACCACTTCTCGCAGGCGCGCGTGTTCTACCGCTCGCTCACCGAGGTCGAGCAGGAGCACGTGCGGGATGCCTATGCGTTCGAACTCGCCAAGTGCTACGAGCAGGCGATCAAGGAGCGACAGCTGCGCGCGCTCGCGCGCATCGACGCGGACCTGTGCGCCTTCGTCGCCGACGCGCTGGGCCTGGCCGTCCCGGAACCTGCGGAACCTCTGGAGGACGTCGAACCGAGCCCCGCCCTGCGCATGATCGGCGAGACCTGGCCGATCGACGGACGCGTCGTGGCAATCCTGACGGGCGACGAGGTGGATGCCGCGGAGCTCTCCGCCGTCCGGCACGCCGTCGACACCGCGGGTGCGCTGCCTCTCGTGCTCGCGCCGCACGGCGGACTGCTCGGCGAGATCCCCGTGCAGCGCACGCCGTTCACCGCGGCGAGCATCGAGTTCGACGCGCTCGTCGCCCTCGCGCCGTCGGAGGATGCGCGCGTGGTCCGTCTGGTCGATGAGATCTCACGGCAGGGAAAGGCGATCGGTGCCGTCGAGGATGCGGGGGGCCTCCTCGCCTCCGCCGGAGTGGCCACGGATGCTCCCGGCGTCGTCGTGGGCACCGCGACCGAGGTCACGGCCGGCGTGCTCGACGCTCTCGCGGCGCACCGTGCCTGGGAGCGGGTCGCCGGCTGACGCCGGCACCGAGCATTCGGTCGGCGGCCGCTCCGGCGGGTCGCCGGCCGGCCGCTCAGCCGCTTCGCCGGCCGGAGAACGGAGCGAGACCGTCGCGGAGGGCGGCGAGCTCTGTGGCATCCATCCCCACCCGCGCCATGATCTGCTCGGGGACGGCCAGGGCGAGGGTGCGCAGCTCGGCGCCCTCGGTGGTGAGCGCGATCTCGAGCACGCGCTCGTCGGCGGCGCTCCGGGCCCGCGTGACGAGACCCTGCCCCTCCAGCCGCTTGACGATCGGCGAGAGGGTCGCCGGTTCCATCGCGAGCTCGTCGGCGAGTTCGCCGAGCGCCCGCGGCGCGTGCTCCCACAGCGCGAGCATGACGAGGTACTGCGGGTGCGTCAGCCCGAGGGGCTCGAGCACGGGGCGGTAGATCGAGACGACGTTGCGCGCAGCGGTGACGAGCGCGAAGCAGAGCTGGTTCTCGAGTTTCAGCAGATCGTCGCGCGGGCCCATGCGCCGCATTCTACTCGATTCGTTAGTACACTAATCATCATGACACGAAGCGATCGCGACCGGCCGTCGCTGCGCGAACGCGCGCGAGCCGGCGGCGGCTGGTACGCGTACCTCAACAACCGCCTGATCCGTTTCGCCGGCCCGGCATCCGTCGGCCCCTACGACACCGCACCCGAGCCGGCGCGCACCGAGCGCGCTTGTCCCCTGTGCAAAGCGCCGATGTCGCAGCACACCTTCGACCGATCCGGCCCGAAGCCGCTCATGCACTGCCCCGACGGCGTCCCGAGCGTGAGCTGATCCCCGAGCTCAGTTCGCGGCGCGTCGACGCGCCAGAGCCCACTCGACCTCGTCGGGGTCGCTGTGCGGCACGATGCCGTGCGCCGTGATCTGGTGCCGCTCGTCGCCCTTGCCGACGATGACGAGCAGGTCACCGGGCTGCGCCAGGTCGACCGCGTGGTGGATCGCCTCGGCCCGGCCCGCCACGTCGAACACCTCGGCGCGCGAGCCGCGCGTGCCCGCGACGACGGCTCGACGGATCATGGCGGGGTCTTCGTCGGCCGGGTTGTCGTCGGTGACGACGACGACGTCGGATGCCATGGCCGAGAAGCGCCCCATCAGCGGGCGCTTGTGGGCGTCGCGGTTGCCGTTCGAGCCGATCACCGTGATGATGCGGCCGGGGGTCGCGGGGCGGAGCGCACACAGCAGCGCGTTGATCGCCTCCGGCTTGTGGCCCGCGTCGATCACGACGCGGAAGTCCGCGTCGACGGGCACGAACTGCACGCGCCCCTCGGGCCCGGTGAAGTCGGCGAGGCCGGCGACCGAGCGCTCGAGCGGGTATCCCACCCGGTCGAGTGCGGCGACGGCGGCGAGGATGTTGCTCACCGTGAAGGTGCCGATGATCGGGGTCGTGAAGCGCGCCGACTGCCCCTCGGGGCCGACGACGGTGAAGGCCGAGCCGTCCGGCCCGAGCTCGATGTCGACGGCGCGCCAGTCGGCGTCGCGGCCGGTGATCGAGAATGACTCGGTGTTCAGCTCCGGGTCGTCGTGGAAGCGGCGGCCGGCCTGATCGTCGATGTTCACGAGCGCGAGTCGCGACATCGCCGGGGTGAGCAGCTCGCGCTTCGCGGCCCGGTAGTTCTCCTGCGAGCCGTGGAAGTCGAGGTGGTCGTGACCGAGGTTGAGGAACACCGCGACGTCGAATACGAGGCCATCCACGCGGCGCATCGAGATCGCCTGGCTCGAGACCTCCGACGACACCCAGCGCACGCCCTGCTCCCGCATGCGGGCGAGGAGCGCCTGCATGGCGGGCGCCTCGGGAGTGGTGAGCTTCGTGGGCACCGGGACGCCGTCGATCTTCGAGCCCATCGAGCCGATGAGCCCGCTGTGGTGCTCGCCGAGCGCCGCGTCGATGAGGAACGTCGTCGAGGTCTTGCCCTGCGTGCCGGTGACGCCGATGGTCTTCAGCGCGTCGGCGGGCCGGTCGTAGAACCACACCGAGAGGCGGCCGAGCACGGCACGCGGGTCGGCGACGACGATGATCGGCACCCCGCTCGGAACGAGCGCGGCACCGTCGGGGTCGGTGAGCACGGCGACCGCGCCCGCGGCGAGGGCGTCGGAGGCGTACCGCGCGCCGTGCGTGCTCGCGCCGCCCGCCGCGACGAACAGGTCGCCGGGGCGGACGCCCTGCGTGCTGAGCGCGATGCCGGTCACCGCCGGACCGTCCGTGACGAGTTCGCCGTCGACCTGCGCGGCGATGTCCGCCAAGGGGTGGGTGAACGTCGCGTCCGGCCGTTCGTCGTGCTGCTGTCGCCGGGATTCGTTCGTCACAGATGCCTCTCGCGCCCTCTCTCGGGCGACCGTCTTGCCAACCACACGACGATACCAAACGCCGGGTCGGAGCCGGCTCAGCGCCGCCGCGTGCGACCCTGGTCACCGGTCATCCAGCCGGGGTCAGGCGTGCCCCGCCTTCTCCATCGCGCGCAGCTCCTTCTTGAGGTCCTGCACCTCGTCGCGGAGCCGCCCGGCGAGCTCGAACTTGAGCTCCGACGCGGCGGCGAGCATCTGATTCGACAGGTCCTGGATCGTCGCCTCGAGCTGCATCGCCCCCTCGGCGGCGATGCCTTCGCGTCGCAGCTGCGGGGTCGGCGACTTGCCCTTGCCCGACTTGTTCTTCGCGGTCGCGCGGCCGCTCAGCAGGTCGTTGGTGTCGGATGCCTCGCGGGTGAGCGCGTCGGTGATGTCGGCGATCTTCTTGCGCAGCGGCTGCGGGTCGATGCCGTTCTCGAGGTTGTAGGCGATCTGCTTCTCGCGGCGGCGGTCGGTCTCCTCGATCGCGGAGCGCATCGAGTCGGTCATGTTGTCGGCGTACATGTGCACCTCACCCGACACGTTGCGCGCCGCGCGCCCGATGGTCTGGATGAGCGACGTGCCGCTGCGGAGGAACCCCTCCTTGTCGGCGTCGAGGATCGCCACGAGTGACACCTCGGGCAGGTCGAGACCCTCGCGCAGCAGGTTGATGCCGACGAGCACGTCGTAGACGCCCTGCCGCAGCTCGGTGAGCAGCTCGACCCGGCGGAGGGTGTCGACATCGGAGTGCAGGTAACGCACCCGCACGCCGTGCTCGCCGAGAAAGTCGGTGAGCTCCTCCGCCATCTTCTTCGTCAGCGTCGTCACGAGCACGCGCTCGTCGCGCTCGACGCGTACCCGGATCTCTTCGAGCAGGTCGTCGATCTGGCCCTCCGACGGCTTCACGATGATCTCGGGGTCGACGAGCCCCGTCGGGCGGATGATCTGCTCGACCACGCCGTCCGCGATGCCCATTTCGTAGCGGCCGGGCGTCGCGGACAGGTAGACGGTCTGCCCGATGCGCTGCTTGAACTCGTCGAAGCGCAGTGGCCGGTTGTCGAGCGCGCTCGGCAGCCGGAAGCCGTGGTCGACGAGGGTGCGCTTGCGCGAGGCATCCCCTTCGTACATCGCGCCTATCTGCGGCACCGTCACGTGCGACTCGTCGATGACCATCAGGAAGTCGTCGGGGAAGAAGTCGAGCAGCGTGTGCGGCGGCTCGCCGGGCGCGCGCCCGTCGAGGTGGCGGGAGTAGTTCTCGATGCCCGAGCAGAAGCCGAGCTGCTGCAGCATCTCGAGGTCGAACGTGGTGCGCATGCGCAGCCGCTGCGCCTCGAGGAGTTTGCCCTGCCCCTCGAGCTCCTTCAGTCGAACCGCGAGCTCTTCTTCGATCGTGCCGATCGCGCGCTGCACGGTGTCGGTGCCCGCGACGTAGTGCGAGGCGGGGAAGATCGGCACGCTGTCCATCTTCTGCACGATCTCGCCGGTGAGCGGGTGCAGCATGTACAGCGCCTCGATCTCGTCGCCGAACAGCTCGATGCGCACGGCGTACTCCTCGTACACCGGGATGATCTCGATCGTGTCGCCGCGCACGCGGAAGTTGCCGCGGGAGAAGTCGACGTCGTTGCGGTTGTACTGCATCGCGATGAACTTGCGGATGAGCGCGTCGCGGTCATAGCGCTCGCCCACCTGCAGGGCCACCATCGCGCGCAGGTACTCCTCCGGCGCGCCGAGGCCGTAGATGCACGACACCGTCGAGACCACGACCACATCGCGCCGGCTGAGGAGCGAGTTGGTCGTCGAGTGCCGCAGCCGCTCGACCTCGGCGTTGATCGACGAGTCCTTCTCGATGAAGGTGTCGGTCTGCGGCACGTACGCCTCGGGCTGGTAGTAGTCGTAATAGCTGACGAAGTACTCGACCGCGTTGTTGGGCATGAGCTCGCGGAACTCGTTCGCGAGCTGCGCGGCGAGGGTCTTGTTGTGCGCGAGCACGAGCGTCGGGCGCTGCACCTGCTCGATGAGCCAGGCTGTCGTCGCCGACTTGCCGGTGCCGGTCGCACCGAGCAGCACGACGTCGGTCTCGCCGGCGTTGACACGTGCCGCGAGCTCCGCGATCGCCTGCGGCTGATCGCCGCTGGGCTCGTACTCGCTGATCACCTCGAACGGGCGGACGGAACGCGTGGTCTGCATCAGACCAGGCTATGCCGACCCACCGACACCGGGGGCGGTGTTCGCCGACGGCGGCAGAACGCCGCAGACGGCGGATGCCACGGAGCGGCCGTTCACGCGTCGGGGTCGTCGCCCGATTCGAAGTCGCCGGTCGCGAAGTCGTCCCATTCGAACTCCGGGTCGGACCGCCGCGCTGCGCTGAAAAGGTGGGGCATGGTCGTCTCCGATCGTCGATGGAGCGTCGTGGAACTCAGGTCATGCCACCGAGAGTAGCCCCGCGATATGAACGGGGCGTTGCGGGCCGGTCACTGCGCGGTGACCGGTCGCCGCGAGGATGCCGAGGGCATCCGCCCGACCGGCCGTCCAGACTTCCTCGGCCCTTCGGGGTCAGCGCGTCGCGGTGAGGCGCTCCCACAGCGCGTCGGCCTGGGTCAGCGTCTCTTCGAGCGAGCCCGCCGTGTCGATCACGACATCGGCGATCGCGCGGCGCCGGTCGTCGCTCACCTGCGAGGCGAGGCGCGCCGCGGCATCCGATTCACTGAGTCCACGCTCGTCGACGAGCCGCCCCGCGCGCAACGCCGCCGGGGCGTCGGCGACGACGATGAGGTCCCACGGGTCATCCACGCGCGCCTCGACGAGCAAGGGCACGTCGTAGACGACCACGGCAGCCGGATCGGCGTCGAATGCGGCCGCGAACCGCCGCGCCGATTCGGCGCGGACGGCCGGGTGGACGATCGCGTTGAGCCGCGCGAGCGCCTCGTCGTCGCCGAACACCCGCGCGCCGAGCGCGGCGCGGTCGAGCGCCCCGTCGGCGGTGATCACGTCCTCGCCGAAGGCCGCGGCGATCTCGTCGAGCACGGGCGAGCCGACCGCCTGCACGTCGCGGACGATCGCGTCGGCGTCCACGACGACGGCCCCCCGATCGGCGAGGCGGCGGGCGATCGTGGACTTGCCGGAGGCGATTCCACCGGTCAGCGCGATGAGGGGCACGGATGCCAGCCTGTCACGATGACGCGGCCGGCGCATCGACCAGCACCGACGCGCCCGGCGTGGCCGCCGCCCGTCGCGCCGCAGCGCGGGCCCCGCGCAGGAGCGCCCCGACGTCGTAGCCGACGTCGCCGGTGAACGCGACGCCCACGCCGACGAACGGGAACAGCCCCGAATCGGCGCGGGCCAGTTCCTCCATGCATCCGCGGTAGATCATCGCGCCGAGGCGGCGCGCGTCGGCGGCGGTCGGGGCGAGTGCCGCGACGGCGAGACGGTGCTCGTCGTCCTCGCCGACGATCGCCGAGGCCGGGGCGTAGCGGCGCACCGCCTGGCGGCAGGCGCCGCTGATGTCGTCGGCGGCCTCCTGCCCGAACGCGGTGCGGATCTCGGCGAGGCCCTCGACGTGGATGACGATGATCACGACGCCCTCGGACCGCCACGAGGCACGTTCGATGATGTCCGCGCTCGCGGCCACGAAGGTGCGCGCGAGCATGACCCCGTCCGATGCGACGCCCCGCTCGGTCAGCCACTCGTAGCGCTGCTCGGCGCTCCGGTGCGAGCGCAGCACCGACGTGACGATCGCGGCGACGACGGTGAGTACGACAGTCACGATGTTCGCGCTGATCGTGCCGAACCAGCGGCTGAACAGCGGGCTCGCCGGACCGGCGGCGAGAAAGAGCACCAGCCGCACCGCGGAGAAGAGTGCCGCGAACAGCAGCACAGCCGCGAGCGCCCACCCGCTTCGGATGTGCCCGAGCGGCGCCCGGAGCGCCTCGGCGGCGGCGACGAACAACGCGACCAGACACGCCGCCATCGTCGTCCACCCGCCCCAGCTGCCCCAATCGTCGGCCTGGATCAGCGCGGCGGCGAAGCTCGCCAGCGCGAAGACGACCACGAGCACGAGCGACCAGCCGATCGGCCGATCGTTGAAGCGGCGCGCCCCGAGCCAGACGAACCCGGGCACCAGCACGAAGAGGCTGTTGCCGACGGCCACCGAGACGAACCCACCGACGCCCGACGACCAGGCCATGTAGGCGATGGCCGCGGACAGCCCGCAGAAGAACGCCACCGCCCAGAGCCGCCCCGGCCCGGCGTCGCGCCGGAAGATCGTCTCCAGGATGTACGTGATGCTCGCCACGGATGCCACGATCGCGGTCATCACCGTCACGGTGAACAGATCGAGGGTCATCGGCTCGTCCTCGTCTCAGCGTGCGCGGGGAGCACGATGGTGAAGGTCGACCCGACACCCGGATCTGAGGCGACCGTGAGTGTGCCGTCGTGCGCCTTGATGATGTCGGCGCTGATCGCGAGGCCGAGCCCGTTGCCGGCGACGTCCTCCGACGCGCGGAAGAATCGCTCGAAGACGTGCTCCTGGTCTTCGGCGGCGATGCCCACGCCGGTGTCGCGCACCGCGATGGTCGTGGCTTCGCCGTCGGTCGACACCGTGACATCCACCGCTCCCCCGTCGCGGTTGAACTTGATGGCGTTGCCGAGGAGGTTGTCGATGACCTGGCGGAGCCGGCCGGGGTCGGCGTACACGACGGCGTGCCCCGTCTCCGTCACGCTCACCTTGATCACCCGGTCGGCAGCGACCGGGCCGAGCGCGAGCACCGACTCGCGCACGAGCTCGACCGCGTCGATCTCGCGAGGGTGCACGGCGGCCTCCACCGAGGTGCGCGACCGCCGCGAGATGAGCAGGATGTCGGAGATGATCGCGAGCAGGCGTTCGCCGCTGCCGAGAGCCGTGTCGAGGTATCGCCGGACGCGCTCGGAGTGATCGTCCTCGTCGATGGCGAGCTCGAGGTACCCCAGCACCGAGGTGAGCGGGGTGCGCAGCTCGTGCGAGACCGACGCGACGAGGTCATCGCGCGCGCGCAGTGCCTCCTGCTCCGCGGTGACGTCGCGCGCGACGAGCACGCCGCCGGCGTCGGCCCCCCGGTGATCGAGCAGCCGACGGGCGGTGAACGTCAGCGCGACGCGCCGCCCCTCGGCATCCTGCGACCACACGGTCTCGTCCTCGAAGCTTTCGCCGCGGCGCGCCCGCGCCAGCGGATGGCCGTGCGCGTCGAGCGGCGTCTCGCCGTCCTCCTGCAGCAGCACCCGGGTCTCGCCCGCGGCGTGCAGTCGGGGCATGGATCCGCCGAGACGTCCGACGGCGTCGTTCTCGTAGACGACGTCGCCGCCGACCGAGAAGCGCACCACGCCGAAGTCGACGGTGTCGAGCACCTCGGTGACCAGCTGCTCCTGCTGCACGGCGGCGGAGCGCGCGAAGGCGAGGCGCGCGGCCTGCGCGTCGAGGAGGTCTCGCTGCGCCGCGAAGCGACGCGCCGAGGCGTACACCGCGCTGCTGATCGCGATGATGACGAGGGGCAAGAGGAAGGACGCGAAGCTGAACACCGGCTCCGGGCCCACCGCGATCAGCGACCAGTACAGCGCCGGGATGAGGACGCAGCACGTGATGAGCCCGGCACGCCCGAGCGTGGCGAGCCACATCGCCGGGAACACCCAGAGCAGCCCGAGCCCCCGATGGGATCGGCCTGGCGCATCAGCGCGATCGCGACGATGTCGACGAGCGGCAGCACGGCGACCCAGCCGGCGGGAATGCTCGTCCACGGCACGGCGAGCGCGGCGATGCCGCCGAGGCCGATGAGGAGAGCGCCGAGCGCGAACAGCTCGGGGCGATGGATGAAGCCGCCTACGAGACCGACGACGAACAGCACCGCGACGATCGCGCACAGCAGCAGCTGGTTGGCCGCCGCGGTGCGGTCGCGCAGGTCGAATCGCTGCCCGTCGCGCCGCGGACGCTGCTGCGAGGTGAGCGCGGCGCGGTGGGTGGTCGCCCGTTGGAAACGCTTCACAACACCGACGTTATCGCTCCTCATCAGTGTTATCCCTCCACACCGGTCCCATCCCGCCGCACAAAAAGCCACAGGGGCCGCGGCCCGAAGGCCACGACCCCTGTCGGAAGGATGCTGCGGATCAGCGACCCGAGAGCTTCTCGCGCAGAGCCGCGAGCGCCTCGTCGTCGGCGAGGGTGCCGCCACCGCCGAGGTCGGAGGTGAACGACGACGACGCCGAGGTGGTCTCAGTCGGCGCGTTCGCCTCGGCCTCGAGGGCCTTGGCGACGGCGACCTTGTGCGCCTCCCAGCGAGCCTGGGCAGCGGCGTACTCCTGCTCCCACTTCTCGCGCTGAGCGTCGAAGCCCTCGAGCCAGGCACCCGACTCGGCGTCGAAGCCCTCAGGGTACTTGTACTCGCCGTTCTCGTCGTACTCGGTCGTCATGCCGTACAGCGCCGGGTCGAACTCGGTGCCGTTGGGGTCGACCGACTCGTTGGCCTGCTTGAGCGACAGCGAGATGCGGCGACGCTCGAGGTCGATGTCGATGATCTTGACGAAGACCTCTTCGCCGACCGAGACGACCTGCTCGGCGAGCTCGACGTGCTTGCCGGAGAGCTCCGAGATGTGCACGAGGCCCTCGATGCCGTCCGCGACGCGCACGAACGCGCCGAACGGGACGAGCTTGGTGACCTTGCCCGGTGCGACCTGACCGATCGCGTGCGTGCGGGCGAAGACCTGCCACGGGTCCTCCTGCGTCGCCTTCAGCGACAGCGAGACGCGCTCGCGGTCGAGGTCGACCTCGAGGATCTCGACGGTGACCTCCTGGCCCACCTCGACGACCTCGGAGGCGTGCTCGATGTGCTTCCAGCTGAGCTCGGAGACGTGCACGAGGCCGTCCACGCCGCCGAGGTCGACGAACGCACCGAAGTTGACGATCGACGAGACGACGCCCTTGCGGACCTGGCCCTTGTGCAGGTTGTTGAGGAACGTGGTGCGCGACTCGGACTGCGTCTGCTCGAGCAGGGCGCGGCGCGAGAGCACGACGTTGTTGCGGTTCTTGTCGAGCTCGAGGATCTTGGCCTCGATCTCCTGGCCGAGGTACGGCGTGAGGTCGCGGACGCGACGCAGCTCGATGAGCGAGGCGGGGAGGAAGCCGCGCAGGCCGATGTCGACGATGAGGCCACCCTTGACGACCTCGATGACCTGACCGGTGACGACGCCGTCGTTCTCCTTGATGCGCTCTACGTCGACCCACGCGCGCTCGTACTGCGCACGCTTCTTGGAGAGGATCAGGCGACCTTCCTTGTCCTCCTTCTGAAGGACCAGGGCCTCGACCTCGTCGCCGACCTTGACGACCTCGTTGGGGTCGACGTCGTGCTTGATCGAAAGCTCGCGCGAGGGGATGACGCCCTCGGTCTTGTAACCGACGTCGAGGAGGACCTCGTCGCGGTCGATCTTGACGACGGTGCCTTCGATGAGGTCTCCGTCGTTGAAGAACTTGAGCGTCTTCTCGACCGCGGCCAGGAAGTCCTCAGCAGATCCGATGTCGTTGATGGCGACCTGCTTGGTGGCCGGGGCGGTCGTTGCGGTAGTCATGTAGTGGGTTGTCCTTGGGTGGTTGTGTTGTCGGGCCGAGCCCCGTCCGAACGCACAGGGGCGAACGGATGCCAGGGACTGCAGCGGTTGGATTCTCTTGCGATGTCACGCACGCATGCCGAATGGCCACAGGCGTGACACTTCATGCTATCAGAACCGGCTCCGCCCCGTCCGGATGCCGTCGCCTCCTCCCCAATCGGCCGATCTGCGGATCGGTCCACAGATCGGTGCCGGCGGGCATTCCCGGCCTGGCCGACGCGTCAGGCTCGGCCCATGACAACGACAACTCCGCGCACCGCTCCCGCCGCCTCATCCGCACCGCGCCGCCCGCAGTGGCCGATGGTGCTGTCCGTCATGACGCTCGTCCTCTCGGGCGGCATGGGGCTCCTCTTCGTCGTGCTGTGGTTCAGCTCCGCCGCGCAGGGCGACTTCGCACTGCTGATGGGGCTGCTCGCGCTCGGCGCGATCCTCCCCCTCGTGCTGCTCGTCGGCTTCGCCGTCGTGCTCGCCGCCCTGTGCGCCCGCCGCGGCGAGAACATCGCGATGTGGCTGTCGATCGCCTCGATCGTCTGCCAGCTGCCGGTGATCGCCGCGGTGGTGATGGTGCTGCAGTGGATGATGTGAGCGCGTCAGCCGTGCAGCGAGTCGGCCGGGTTCTGCGGATCCAGGGCCGGGGCGTCGGGCCGCGAAAGAGTGAGCACGACCCAGGCCACCCGCGGGCTCGTGGCGACCTCGTCCTCGATCTCGTTGAGGGTCGCCGCGACTTCGTGCTCCGCGGTGTCGCCGGCGAGGTCGACGGCGGCCACGACGAACACCCGCCCGGGGCCGACGTACTCGATGTGCAGGTAGGTGATCTGCGCGATCGCCGGGTGGGCGAGCAGCCGCTGCAGCGCGGCGGCGCGCACGTCGGGCTCGACAGCCACGCCGATGAGGAAGCGGCGGTTCTGCCGGATCAGCACGTAGGCGACGACGGCGAGCAGCAGACCGACGAGGATCGACCCGACCGCGTCGGGCACCGCCGACCCCGTGATCTGGTGCAGCAGGATGCCGACGAAGGCGATGACGAGACCGATCAGCGCCGCGGCATCCTCGAAGAACACCGCGCGCAGCGTCGGGTCGGACGTGCTCATGACGTGGTCGAGCACGTCGCGGTGCGACGCGGATGCCTCGCGACGCGACTGACGCCACGCCTGCAGGAACGAGGTGCCCTCGAGCACGAAGGCGATAGCGAGCACCGCATACGAGATGCCGAACCGGTCGGCGGGCTCGGGATCGAACAGCTCCTGCACGCCGTGCATGATCGAGACGCCGGCGCCGACGACGAAGAGGCCGAACGCCGCGAACAGCGACCACACGTAGGCCTCGCGGCCGTAGCCGACGGGATGGCTCGCGTCGGCCGGCTTGACGCTCCGTCGCGCGGCGACGTAGAGGAAGATCTCGTTGCCGGTGTCGGCCCACGAGTGCGCCGCCTCGGCGACCATCGACGCCGCTCCGGTGAGGGCCGCGGCGATCGTCTTGGCGATCGCGATCAGCAGGTTCGCGCCGAGGGCGATCAACACCGTGAGCATCGACGCAGGCTCGACGTCGGCGGCTGCCGCCGCCGCGCGGTCAGGTCGCGTGGGCATGACCACACGCTACTCTCACGCCGCGACGCGTCAGGAGACCTCGCCGTCGAGGTAATACCAGCGCCCCGCCGCGCGGCGGAACCTGCTCACCTCGTGCAGCACCCCGCGCTGACCGCTGGGTGCGTCGTGCCACCGCGCGCGGAACTCGACCGTGGCGCGGCGGTCGTCGGCGGCGGTCGTCGCGTCGATGATCTCGAGGCCGTCCCATCGCATCGCGGGGTCGAGAGTGAGGCTCTCCGGCGCGGTGGACGGATGCCACGTCGCGCGCAGGTGCGCCGCGTCGCCCACCGCGAAGGCGGTGTAGCGCGAGCGCATGAGCTGTTCGGCTGTCGGCGCCGGCCTCCCCGCGAGGACCCGACCGCAGCAGGTGCCGAACGTCCCTCCGCCGCACGGGCAGGGGTCGTCCGGCGCCGGACGCGACCGGCGCTCGGCAGCTGTTCCGAAAGACATGCTTTCGAGCGTACGCGTCTGTGGATAACCGGACGGAAGGCGGATGCCATTGGCTAGCGTTAGCACCATGGCACACCGCATGCGACGCACGATTCTCGCGGGAGCGGCCACCGCACTCGCGCTGGCGCTCACCACGGCGTGCACACCCGACCCGGCACCCAGCCCCACACCCACCGGCTTCGCCTCCGAAGAAGACGCCTTCGCCGCCGCGGAGGCCACCGTTCACGAGTACTTTGACGCTTCCAACAGAGTGGTCCTGTCGGACCCCGAGACATTCGAGGACGTGTTCGCGTTAACAGCTGCTGATCAGAACGCCTTCGACAGAAAGCGCTACTCGGAGTACAACGCCGAATCGTACGTACTCGTCGGCTCGTCCGACGTAGTCGCAGTCCAGCCCTCATCATGGGATCCGACTCAACAAATGGCCGTAGTCGACGTATGCCTAGATGTCTCGACGCTGGATCTGCAGCGAGCAGACGGTACTTCTCTGGTCTCTGCGGATCGTCCGGATGAGCAGAACCTCCAGATCACGCTACAAGCGTCATCAGAACACTTCCTAATAACGTCGATTGAGGGAAGCGACCAGTCATCGTGCGGAACCTAGTCATCTACGGGCTAGCCGCGCTGTCCTTGGCGGTTGCGGCTCCGGTTACGACAGTCGTGAAAGCGGCTCCTCCCTGCGACTACGTCACGGAGTACTGCAAGGGCACCTCGACTGACGGCTCGTCAGTCGAGGTGAGCGGGACTCTGACGGGCGACTCCAACGACGGTCGCTCACGGCCCACACCAGATGACGACGACACCGACGACACTCCCTCGCCCGACACGACTCCCCCGGCACCAGCCACGCCGCCCGTCGATGATTGCCGTCCTACCGATCCGGCTTCCTGCACGGTGCAGCCCGACCCGCCGCCGGCGATCCCCCAGCCGACGCTGAGCGACGTGGCCCGGTTCGCCCCGGCATCCGCTCCCCTGATCGACGAACCCGACGGCGTCGGCGTGGTGGGCATGCCGATGAACTTCGTCGTCGACGCCACCACGCACGAAGTCACCGGCACGCTGTTCGACCTGCCGGTGACCGTCCGGTTCACCCCGACATCCGTCCTCTTCGTGCACGGCGACGGCACGAGCCGCGAATCCGACGACGGCGGCCAATCCTGGGCGACGCTCGGACTCGCCCAGTTCAGCGCGACATCGACCAGCCACGCGTATTCCACCCGCGGCACCTACACCGCCTCCGCCGCCGTCCGCTACGCCGCCGACGTGAACTTCGGCGGTGGATGGATCACCGTCCCCGGCACCCTCGAGATCCCCACCACCGCCGGCGACGTCCAGATCTTCGAGGTGCGCACCGCCCTCGTCGACAAGACCTGCCTCGAAAACCCCAGCGGCATCGGCTGCTGACCCGCCACGCGCAGCGGCCGCGTGTCAGGATGATCGCGTGACCGACCGCCTCATGCTGCTCGACACCGCCAGCCTCTACTTCCGCGCGTTCTACGGCGTGCCCGACACCGTGAAGGCGGCCGACGGCCGTCCCGTCAACGCCGCGCGCGGACTGCTCGACATGATCGCGAAGCTCGTGATGACGTACGAGCCGACCCACCTCGTCGCCTGCTGGGACGACGACTGGCGCCCGCAGTGGCGCGTCGACCTCATCCCCAGCTACAAGGCGCACCGCGTCGCCGAACTCGTCGAGACCACCCGCGATGTGGAAGAGGTGCCTGACCCCCTCGAGGCCCAGATCCCCGTCATCCGCGCCGCACTCGATGCCCTCGGCATCCCCGTCGTCGGAGTTCCGGCGCACGAGGCCGACGACGTCATCGCGAGCTTCGCCGCGCAGTCGGCGATGCCCGTCGACATCGTCACCGGTGACCGCGACCTCTTCCAGCTGGTCGACGACGCCCACGGCATCCGCGTCATCTACACCGGCCGCGGCATGAGCAACCTCGAGGTGCTCGACGAAGCCGCCGTCGTCGAGAAGTATCGTGTGCTGCCCGCGCAGTACGCCGACTATGCGGTGCTGCGCGGCGACGCCTCCGACGGGCTGCCCGGCGTCGCCGGCGTCGGCGAGAAGACCGCCGCGACCCTCCTCGCCGCGCACGGCGACCTCACCGGCATCCTGGCTGCCGCCGAGACCGGCACCGGGATGACCGCCGGCGTGCGGGCGAAGCTGCTCGCCGCTGCCGACTACCTCGCCGTCGCCCCCACCGTGGTCGAGGTGGTCCGCACACTCGACCTGCCCGTCGTCGACACTCAGCTGCGCACCCCCGACGCCGCCACGGTCGCAAGCCTCGGCGCCGAATGGAACCTCGGTTCCTCCCTCGACCGGGCCGTGGCGGCCATCAGCGCCCAGCACTGACCGCGAACCCGCGAACGCGGATCACGCCGAGCGGCCGCGTTCCCCGCAACCCGCGCCGACTCAGCGCGCCCGCGCCGTCCACGCGCGCAGCCGGTCGAACGGCCAGGTGGTCACGATCCGCTCGGCCGGAACGCCCGCGCGCTCGGCGCGGGCGGCGCCCTCATCGAGCAGCCCGAGCTGCCCCGGGGCGTGCGCGTCGGAGTCGATCGAGAAGAGGCATCCTGCCTCGAGTGCGACGGCGATCAGCTCGCCCGGCGGGTCCTCGCGCTCCGGGCGTGCGTTGATCTCGACAGCGACACCGTGCGCGGCGCACGCGTCGAACACCGCCCGGGCGTCGAACGTCGACGGCGGCCTCGTCCCCCGCTCGCCCGCGATGAGGCGCCCGGTGACGTGACCGAGCACGTCGACCCGAGGATGGGATGCCGCGGCCACCAGTCGCCGCGTCATCGGCACGGCATCCATCCGCAGCTTCGAATGCGCCGACGCGACCACCACGTCGAGGTCGCCGAGCAACGCGTCGTCCTGGTCGAGCGCACCGTCGTCGAGGATGTCGACCTCGATGCCACTCAGCAGTGTGAACCCGGCCGCGCCGTCCCCGCCAGCGGCGTTCAGCTCGGCCACGACCTCCAGCTGCTCGCGCAGGCGCTCGGCACTGAGCCCGTTCGCGACCCGCAACCGCGGCGAATGGTCCGTCAGCGCGAGGTACTCGTGACCGAGCGCCCGCGCCGCCGCGGCCATCTCGGCGATCGAGGTGGTGCCGTCCGACCAGTCGGAGTGGCAGTGCAGGTCACCGCGCAGGAGTCCGCGGAGCGCCGAGCGGGCCGGCGCATACCGCTCGCGCAGCCGCGCGAGGTAGTCCGGCACCTCGCCCGCGAGCGCCTGGCCGATCACCGCGAGCGACGAGTCGCCGACCCCCTCGCGCCGCCGCAGCGCCGCGGTGTCGGCGAGCTGCTCGCGACTCAGCTCGGCGATCGCCGCCGCCGCGGTGCGGAACGCCTTCGACCGATAGCGCGACGCACGCTCGCGCTCGAGCAACGCGGCGATCTCGAGGAGCGCGTCGACGGGTTTCATGGTGTCTTCCGAAAGCACGATGGGCCCGCGCTCGCGCGCAGGCCCATCGAACGAAGGGTGAGGCCTCAGGCCCGGGTGACCGTCGAACGACGGACGATGACCGGGACGGATGCCAGGCGGTTCAGCGCCCAGCCGAACAGGATCGACAGGATGCCGACGCCGATCGCGAAGGCGGCGACGCCGAACGAGACGACCGAGGTGAACAGCGAGGTCCGCAGGAACGACGCGTTCATCATCGTGGTGCGTACCGGGTCGTCCTGCGCGAGCTCGGCGTACGTCTTGCCGCCCGAGATCTTGAGGGCGTGGCGCTGGATGATGTCGGCCTGCACGTACGCCGTGAAGGGACCGGCGACGGTCTGCCCCTGGAAGGCCATCGCGTCGTCGGGCACCGTGATGTTCTCGGCGCGCAGCTGCGTCGAGACCATCACCCAGACGACGATGCCCACGACGATGAGTGCGATGCCGCCCAGGATGCCGAGGACGCCGGCGACCTTGACGATGCCGACCTTCTTCTGCGGGGGCTCGATGGTGTCGGCCGTGACGACCACTTCTTCGGACATGGGGGCGTTCCTCTCTGGGGATGCCGGGATGTTGAGTTCACGGTATCCGGCACACCGCGGAGGGCAGCAGAGAGGCGACCGGACAAACCCGGCCGAGGTCGGTGCGGTCAGTCCTCGCCGTCGGCCGCGTCACGCTGCGTGGCGGCGACCCAGAGCGCCAGCACACCGTCGGCCGCGCCGTCGTCGATGGCCGTCGCCGCGCGGTCGCGCGCCTGTGCGAGACGCTCGAGGATCGGCCGCTGCACCTGCGCCGCGTCGCGGAACAGCTCGTACGACACGATGCCGGCCGCCGCGTTCAGCAGGACGATGTCGCGCACCGGCCCCTGCTCCCCGCCGAGCACCCGGCGCACGACCTCCGCATTGTGGAGCGCGTCGGCGCCGAGGAGGTCGTCGATATCGGCGAGGGGGATGCCGATGTCCCGCGGGTCGATGTCGTGCTCGTGCACGTCGCCGCGGCTGATCTCCCACAGCCGGCTGTGCCCCGTGGTGGTGAGCTCGTCGAGCCCGTCGTCGCCGCGGAAGACGAGCGCGGTCGCGCCGCGCGTCTGGAACACCCCGGTGATGAGCGGCACGCGGTCGAGGTTCGCCACGCCGACCGCGTTCGCCTCGGCGCGCGCGGGGTTGCAGAGCGGCCCGAGGAAGTTGAACACCGTCGGCACGCCGAGCTCCGACCGGGTGGGTCCGGCGTGACGGAATCCGGGGTGGAAGGCCGAGGCGAAGGCGAAGGTGATGCCGACCTCGCCGAGCACCGCGGAGACGCGCTCGGGCGAGAGGGTCAGATCGATGCCGAGGGCGCCGAGCACGTCGGACGATCCGGAGGCCGAACTGGCCGCGCGGTTGCCGTGCTTGACAACAGGGATGCCCGTGGCCGCCGCCACGATCGCCGACATCGTCGACACGTTGACGGTGCCGAATCGGTCTCCCCCGGTGCCGACGATGTCGAGCACCTCGGCCGGCACGGGGAGCGGCAACGCCGCCTCGAGGATGGCGTCGCGGAAGCCGACGATCTCGTCGACCGTCTCGCCCTTGGCGCGCAGCGCCAGCAGGAATCCGCCGAGCTGCGAGGGGGTCGCGCGCCCCGACATCACCTGCCGCATCGCCCAGGTGGCCTCCGACACGCTGAGGTCACGCCGATCGAGGATCGTGGTGAGGATTTCCGGCCACGAGAAGAGCTCCGCCATGACCGTCGATCCTATCGGCAGACTGCCAGCACACTCGCGGCGCGCTCCGAGCGCATTCCGATGCCCCCGAAAGTCCGGTGATCCGCACGGAGACCTTCAGGGATGCGAAAACTGGGCGCCGCATCCGCCATAATGGGGAGCGTGACGACCACTCCAGCGACCTATTCCCAGGCCTTGCGCTCCGTCAAGCGACCGGATCCGGTCGCTGTGGGCACCATCGTGTGGCTGGGTAGCGAGGTCATGTTCTTCGCCGGCCTCTTCGCGATCTACTTCACCCTGCGCAACGTCTCCCCCGACCTGTGGGCCGAGAGCACGCAGGACCTCAACGTGCCGTTCGCCGCGGTCAACACGCTGATCCTGGTGCTGTCGTCGTTCACCGCTCAGGCCGGCGTCTTCGCCGCCGAGCGCTTCCAGCCCTACCGCACCGGTTCGTTCTGGCAGTTCCGCAAGTGGGGCATGGTCGAGTGGTTCTTCCTCTCCTTCGTCATGGGCGCCGTCTTCGTCTCCGGCCAGGTGTTGGAGTACGCGACGCTCGTCGCCGAGGGCCTGCCGATCACCGCGAACTCCTACGCGTCGGCGTTCTACCTCACCACCGGTTTCCACGCGCTGCACGTGACGGGCGGTCTCATCGCCTTCCTCCTCGTGATCGGCCGCGCCTTCGCCGTGAAGAACTTCGGGCGCAAGGAGATGACGTCCGCGATCGTCGTGTCGTACTACTGGCACTTCGTCGACGTCGTCTGGATCGTCCTGTTCTTCGTCATCTACGTCGTCAAGTGAGAGCGGAGCTGACTCCTTCCATGCCTTCGAAGACCCCACGCCAGAAGACCGGCCGTCGCAGCAAGTGGGCCGCGGCCGCGCTGATCGGCATCGGCCTGCTCGTCACGGGCGGCATCTACGCCGGCGCCTCCGCGGCGATGGCGGCGACCGAGCCCACCTCGGCATCCACCGCGCTCACCGTCGAGGACGGCAAGAAGCTCTTCCAGGCCAACTGTGCGACCTGTCACGGGCTGAACCTCGAAGGCACCGCCGACGGCCCGTCGCTGTACGGCGTGGGCGAGCTCGCGGTCGAGTTCCAGATGTCGACCGGCCGCATGCCCCTGCAGATGCAGGGGCCCCAGGCTCCGCAGAAGCCTGCGCAGTTCACGGAAGACCAGATCAAGGCGATCGCCGCCTGGGTGCAGTCTGTTTCCCCCGGTCCGACGTACCCGGATCCCGAGGTCATCGACGGTAAGGGTGACGTCGCCAACGGCGCCGAGCTCTTCCGCATCAACTGCGCGATGTGCCACAACGTCGCCGCAGCCGGTGGCGCCCTGACGGAGGGCAAGTACGCCCCCGCCCTGACGTCGACGAGCCCCCTGCACATGTACGCCGCGATGGTGACGGGCCCGCAGAACATGCCGGTCTTCAACGACATGACGCTGACGCCCGACGAGAAGCGCGACATCATCTCCGCACTGCTCTACCTGCGGGAGAACGAGTCTCCCGGTGGCTGGTCGCTCGGCTCGCTCGGCCCGGTCTCCGAGGGTCTGTTCATCTGGATCTTCGGCATCGGAACACTCATCGGCATCACCGTGTGGATCACGGCGAAGTCGAACTGATCGATCACTGACGTACGGAACGGACGCACCATGGCACACGAGGAAGACGTGCTCGAGCACGAGAGGGCTTCATGGCAACCCTCCCCCGGGCTCGCCGTCGCGGTTCCCGACCCCGTGCAGAACCCCGGTCTGCCGCCGCATCGGGAGCGCATCACCGACAAGGATCCGGCCGCCATGAAGCGCGCCGTCCGCACGGTGTACACCCTCTTCTACCTCTCCCTCGCGGGGAGCATCTGGGCGATCGCCGCCTACATGCTCTTCCCGATCGAGAGCGGCCGGATGGTCGACATCCGCCACAACAACCTCTTCATCGGTCTCGGCATCGCGCTCGCGCTGCTGGCCCTCGGCATCGGTGCGATCCACTGGTCGAAGGCCGTCATGAGCGACAAGGAGTTCGTCGAGCCGCGCCACGCGACGCGCGGCCGCGATACGACCCGCGAAGGCGCCGTCGAGGCGTTCCGCGAGGCGAACGAGGAGTCCGGCTTCGGACGCCGCACCGCCATCCGCGGGTCGCTCATCGCGGCGCTGGTCGCTTCGATCCTCCCGGGAATCACCCTCTTCCGCGGCCTCGCCCCCGAGTCGAGCCCCGAGAACCCGATCGCCGGAGACCCGGTGGCGCTGCTCAGCCACACGATGTGGAAGAAGGGCGAGCGCCTCGCGCACGACCCGTCCGGCAGGCCCATCCGCGCCGCCGACCTGACGCTCGGCTCGGCCGTGCACGTCATCCCCGAGTCGCTTGCGTCGCTCAGCCACCAAGACGGCTACCTCGAGGAGAAGGCGAAGGCGATCGTGCTCCTCATGCGTCTGCTCCCCGAGCAGCTGCCCGCCGAGCACAACAAGCTGGAGTGGTCATACGACGGCATCGTCGCCTACTCCAAGGTGTGCACGCACGTCGGATGCCCCGTGGCCCTGTACGAGCAGCAGACCCACCACCTGCTGTGCCCCTGTCACCAGTCGCAGTTCGACGTGTCGCGCTCCGCGGCGGTCATCTTCGGCCCGGCCGCCCGTCCGCTGCCGCAGCTGCCGATCACCGTCGACGACGAGGGCTACCTCGTCGCGCAGAGCGACTTCACCGAGCCCGTCGGCCCGAGCTTCTGGGAGCGTCATTGAGCACCGCGACCGTCACTGAGTCCCCGTCGAGCACCGCACGCCCCGGCACCGATCCGCAGAGCGAGAAGCCGCTCGGCGGACGGTTCGTCGCGGGCGCCGCGAACTACATCGACGAGCGGACGAGCCTCTCCGGCCTCGTCAAGGAGCTCGGACGCAAGATCTTCCCCGACCACTGGTCGTTCATGCTCGGCGAGATCGCCCTGTGGAGCTTCGTGGCCGTGCTGCTGTCCGGCACGTTCCTGACGTTCTTCTTTCAGGCATCCATGGTCGAAACGCACTACGCGGGCGCCTTCCTGCCCCTCCGCGGCGTCGAGATGTCGGCAGCGCTGGATTCCACCCTGCGCCTGTCGTTCGACATCCGCGGTGGTCTGCTCGTGCGTCAGATCCACCACTGGGCCGCGCTCGTGTTCGTCGCCGGTATCGGCGTGCACATGCTGCGCGTCTTCTTCACCGGCGCCTTCCGCAAGCCCCGCGAGCTCAACTGGGTGATCGGCTTCATCCTGTTCATCCTCGCGATGGCCGAGGGCTTCACCGGCTACTCGCTTCCCGACGACCTGCTCTCGGGCAACGGCCTCCGCATCATCGACGGCATGATCAAGGGCATCCCGCTGATCGGCACGTGGACCTCGTTCCTGCTGTTCGGCGGCGAGTTCCCCGGCACGCAGATCGTGGGTCGCCTGTACACGCTGCACATTCTGCTGCTGCCGGCGATCCTCGTCGCGCTGCTCGTGGCGCACCTCATGCTGATGGTCATCAACAAGCACACGCAGTTCGCCGGCCCCGGCCGCACGAACAGCAACGTCGTAGGCTACCCGATGATGCCGGTGTACATGACGAAGATGGGTGGATTCTTCTTCCTCACCTTCGGCGTGATCGTGCTGATCGCCTCGCTGTTCACGATCAACCCGATCTGGAACTACGGTCCCTACGACCCCTCCCCGGTGTCTGCCGGCACGCAGCCCGACTGGTACATCGGCTTCGCCGACGGTGCCCTTCGTCTCGTGCCGCCGCACCTGGAGTTCGTGCTGTGGGACCGCACCTGGTCGTTCAACATCCTGCTGCCGCTCGGCATCATCGGGATCTTCATCGTCCTGGTGCTCATCTACCCGTTCATCGAGGCGTGGGTCACCGGCGACAAGCGCGAGCACCACATCGCCCAGCGTCCCCGCAACGCCCCGACGCGCACCGCGATCGGTGTCGCCGGCGTGATCTTCTACGCCGTGCTGTGGGCGGCCGCCTCGTCCGACATCATCGCGACCCACTTCCGCCTCACGATGGAAGGCGTCATCCACACGCTGCAGGCGCTGCTGATCGTCGGCCCGATCCTCGGGTACTTCATCGCCAAGCGCATCGCCCTCGCGCTGCAGAAGAAGGACCGCGAGATCGCGCTGCACGGCTACGAGTCGGGCCGCATCGTGCGCCTCCCCGGTGGCGAGTACATCGAGGTGCACCAGCCCGTCGACGCGTACGAGCGGGTCAAGCTGGTCGACTACGAGACCAACGCGCCGCTCGTGGTGCGCCCGAACGACCAGGGCCGCATTCCGTGGCACGAGAACTTCCGCGCCTCGCTGTCGCGCTGGTTCTTCGAAGACCGGCTGGTCCCCGTCACGCAGGCCGACGTCGACGCCGCCGAGGCGCACTCGCACCACGAGCTCGCGCACATCGACGAGGAGGAGAACCTCGAGCTCCAGGGCATGCACGAGCGCGCCGGTGTTCCGGATGCCCCGCACCACCCGATCGACGACGGTCACAACCCGGAGACGGCCAACCGTCCGTCGAACATCATCATCCCGGACGACGAGCCGAAGAAGGACTGACCGCTCATCTGGCAGACAAGCGGCGAGGAGTGACCGCCACGGTCCTCCTCGCCGCTTTCTGGTTGCCCTAGCGTGAGAGGCATGACCGACGCCCTCGCCTACTTCTCCGCCAAGCTCACCCACGAGACCGACGCCTCCGACGTGTACGCCGCCCAGCAGGCCGGTGACGCGTTCGTGCTGGTGGATGTCCGGAGCGCGGATGCCTGGGCGCAGGGGCACGCCGTGGGCGCCGTCCACGTGCCGTATCGCGACATCGCCGCCCGGGCGGCGGAGTTCGACCCGGCCGTCCCCGTCGTCGTGTACTGCTGGAGCCCGGGATTCAACGCCGGCGCCAAGGGCGCCGTGGAGTTCGCGAAGCGGGGGTTCTCGGTGCGCGAGATGATCGGCGGCTACGAGTATTGGGCTCGGGAGGGGCTGCCGGTCGAGGGTGAAGACGGTCCCCTCCCCCGCGTGTTCGACCCGCTGGTGATGTACGTGCGGCCCGAGAGGTCCGAGAGGGGCTAGCGGCCTCGCGGGAGCGACGACCGGCGCGCGATAGCGCGAGCCCGCCGGTCCGGCCCGGCGTCCTCAGACGGCGGCGTCGAGCTCTTCGGAGAACCGTGCCGCGGCCGCGCCGGCGAAGCGCACCGGGCGAGCATCCGCCGCGCCGTCGACCACGTCGGCGACCGCGGCGGTGACGTTGTCGCGCGATCCCGCGTCGAGGGCGAGGCGCACGGTCTCGTCTGCCGCCGCCTGCGGGTCGCCGGCGCCGCGCAGCACGTCGGCGATGGCATCGTCGGGCAGGTAGTCGCTCACGCCGTCGCTGCAGATCATCCACCGGTCGCCCCTGACCGGCACCCGCTCGGCGACGCGCACGAGGTCGGTCGCGTCTCCGCGCAGCGATGCGGTGATGATGTTGCGACGCGGGTGGGTCATGGCATCCTCTGCCCGCACCAGGCCCTGCTCGACGAGCGTCTGCACGAAGGAGTCGTCGCGCGTCTGGCGCATCAGCTCACCGCCGTGCAGGAGGTAGGCACGGGAATCGCCCGTGTGCGCGAGCAGCAGCGTGCCCCGCTGGCTGAACCACACGGCGGTGAAGGTCGTCGCCATGCCCGCCAGGGCGGGGTCGCGCCGCACGTGCGCGCCGAGATCCCAGTTCGCTTCGCGGATGCGCACGGCCAGCGCCGGGGCATCCATCACCCGGTCACCGCCCGCCACGAGGCGGTGCACGAGCGCCGCCGAGGCGAGATCGCCGGCGGGCCCTCCCCCGACGCCGTCGGCCACTCCGGCGCCCCAGGGCGCGACGAACGCCGCGTCCTGGTTGACGTCACGGTATCCGCCGATGTCGCTGTGGACACCGGCCGACAGACAGAGGGCCATCGCAGGGAGGAGAGCTCAGCTCAGCGCGCGAAGTATCCGCGGTAGTACTCGTACACCCAGCCGACGATCGCGACGAGGAAGACGGCCCCAGCGATCGGCAGCAGGAAGTTGCCGACGGCCAGGCCGATCATGCCGAGCGCGGCCGAGAACGCGAGCACGAGCGGCCACCACGACCACGGGCTGAACTCGCCGATCTCGGGGTCACCGTCGTCGATGTCCGCCGTCAACGTGTCCTCGGGCAGTTCGCCGCCCTGCGCGCGGTGCACGCGGTTGACGTAGAAGCCGATCATGACGGACATCGCGGCCGAGAAGAGCAGGGCGATCGTGCCGACCCACTCGATGGCGTTGTACCACGGCTTGCTGGAGTGCTCGATGATGTTCCAGCCCGTGTAAACGGCCGTCACCAGCAGGAAGAAGCCCGTGAGGATCCACCAGAGATTGACGTTGGTCTTCACTTACTTCACCTCTCCATCGGCCGCATCGACCACGGGCGCATCGGGCGCGTCCTTCGCGGGACCGACGCCCACCGGCACGGCGGCCTCGGGGTGGTTCAGGTCGAACGCAGGACGCTCGCTGCGGATGCGCGGGATCGAGGTGAAGTTGTGGCGCGGCGGCGGGCAGCTGGTCGCCCACTCGAGCGATCCGCCGTAGCCCCACGGGTCGTTGACGGTGACCTTCGGGGCCTTGCGCGCCGTGATCCAGACGTTCAGGAAGAACGGGATCATCGAGGCGCCGAGCAGCATCGCACCGATCGTGGACACCTGGTTCTGCCAGGTGAAGCCGTCGGCCGCCGAGTAGTCCGCGTAGCGGCGCACCATGCCCTCCACGCCCAGCCAGTGCTGGATGAGGAACGTCACGTGGAAGCCGATGAACAGCATCCAGAAGTGCACCATGCCGAGACGCTCGTTGAGCATCCGACCCGTCCACTTCGGCCACCAGAAGTAGAAGCCGGCGAACATCGCGAACACGACCGTGCCGAAAACGACGTAGTGGAAGTGCGCGACGACGAAGTACGAGTCGGACAGGGCGAAGTCGAGCGGCGGCGAGGCGAGGATGACGCCGGTGAGGCCACCGAAGACGAACGAGACGAGGAAGCCGAGGCTGAACACCATCGGGGTCTCGAACGTGATCGATCCACGCCACATCGTGCCGATCCAGTTGAAGATCTTCACACCCGTCGGCACCGCGATGAGCATCGTCATGAGCGAGAAGAACGGCAGCAGCACGGAGCCGGTGACGTACATGTGGTGCGCCCACACCGACACCGACAGCGCCGCGATCGCGATCGTCGCGTAGACGAGCGTCTTGTAGCCGAAGATCGGCTTACGGCTGAAGACCGGGAAGATCTCCGAGACGATGCCGAAGAACGGCAGCGCGATGATGTAGACCTCGGGGTGGCCGAAGAACCAGAACAGGTGCTGCCACAGGAGCACACCGCCGTTGGCCGGGTCGTAGATGTGCGCACCGAGCACGCGGTCGGCGGCGGCGGCGAGGATCGCCGCGGCGAGCACCGGGAAGGCCATCAGGATCAGGATGCTCGTGACGAGCGTGTTCCACGAGAAGATCGGCATGCGCCACATGGTCATGCCGGGCGCGCGCATCGTGATGATGGTCGTGATGAAGTTCACGGCGCCGAGGATGGTGCCGAAACCGCTCATGCCGAGGCCGAGCATCCACAGGTTTCCACCCGCACCGGGTGAGAAGGTGGCGCCGGCGAGCGGCTGATAGGCGAACCAACCGAACGAGGCCGCACCCTGTGGGGTGAGGAAGCCGGCGACCGCGATCAGCGAGCCGAAGATGAACAGCCAGAGCGCGAAGGCGTTCAGACGCGGGAACGCCACGTCGGGCGCGCCGATCTGCAGGGGCAGGATCGCGTTGGCGAAGCCCGCGAACAGCGGCGTCGCGAACATCAGCAGCATGATCGTGCCGTGCATCGTGAACAGCTGGTTGTACTGCTCCTTGGTCGGCACGATCTGCATGCCGGGCTCGAACAGCTCGGCGCGGATGATGAGCGCCATGACGCCGCCGAGCAGGAAGAACAGCACCGACGCGATCAGGTACATGTACCCGATCGTCTTGTGGTCGGTGGAGGTGATCCAGCGGACGAGGATGTTGCCCTTCTGCTCGACGCGCGAAGAGGTCAGCAGAGCTGCCTGGCGCGGCGGCAGGGTGGTGGGGCGGTGCGGAGCCTCGCCCTGGAGCGGGAGCGACGTCGTCGCCATCAGTGTTCTCCCTCGGATTCGGAAGCGCCCGTGCCCGGCAGGTTCTGCAGGCGGTTGTAGGCCTCGTTGATGTCGCCCGTCTGGCCGGCGTCGCGCAGGCCGTCGAGGTACGCGTCGTACTCGGCCTGCTCGACGACCTTCACCTTGAAGAGCATCATCGAGTGGTACTGGCCGCACAGCTCGGCGCACTTGCCGTCGTACTCGCCGACGCGCGTCGGCGTGAACGACCAGTAGTTGTCCTTGCCGATGTACATGTCCTTCTTGTACAGGAAGTCGATGATCCAGAAGGAGTGGATCACGTCACGCGAGGTGAGCTTGATCTTCACCTTCTTGTCGACCGGCAGGTAGAGCGTGGGCAGCTCGCTGGTGATGTCGCCCTTGGCGTCCGTCTGCGCCTGCACGCCCATCGTCCAGACGGCGTCGGACGCGTCGTCGCAGTCCTGCTGGGCGTACTGGAAGTCCCACGCCCACTGCTTGCCGATCGCGGTGATGCAGGCGTCGGGCTCGTCGTACTGGGTCTCGAGCGTCGTCTGGTCGCGTGCCGTGAAGGCGAAGAAGCCCAGCACGAGGATGAGGGGCACGACCGTGTAGAAGATCTCGATCGGCATGTTGTAGCGCAGCTGCACGGGAAGGCCGGTCTGGCCCTTGCGGCGACGGTAGGCGATGGCCGCCCAGCCCATCAGGGCCCAGGTGATCACGCCGACGGCGAGCAGGACGATCCACGAGTTGACCCACAGACCCGACACCATCTCGGTGTGGTTGGTGGCCTGGGTGCCGTCGTCGGTGAAGCCGGGCAGGAACCCGTTCAGCTGAGTCGTCGTGCAGCCCGCGAGGGCGACCGCCGTGACGATCCCGAGCGGGATGGCGGCGAGGCGGAGGCGGCGAGTGACGCGCACGGTGCACCTTTCGGGGTCATGAAGGTCGAACACCGATCAGTCTAGGGCAACCTCCCACGCGATTCAGGCCATGCGCCCAGGATGTCCCCTGCGTGCGGAGGGGGTTTCGCGGGCTGATCCGGCCTGTTCGCGGCGCGCGGGCGCGCACGGACGGACGGGTCGCCGACGGGGCGGCTCGGCTCGTCTGCAGGGGGTGCGATCGGTGGGTGATCGGGGTCTGATCGGTGGGGGTGGGCGCCTCAGTGGAAGCTGTCGCCGCAGGCGCAGCTGCCGGCCGCGTTCGGGTTGTCGATCGTGAAGCCCTGCTCCGAGATGGTGTCCTTGAAGTCGATCGTCGCGCCGTCGAGGTAGGGCACCGACATGTCGTCGACGATGACCTCGACGCCATCGAAGTCGACGGCCTGGTCGCCGTCGAGGTAGCGCTCGTCGAAGTAGAGCTGGTAGATCAGGCCCGAGCATCCACCGGGCTGCACGGCCACCCGCAGGCGCAGGTCGTCGCGACCCTCCTGGTCGAGCAGGCTCTTGACTTTGGCGGCCGCGGCGTCGGTGAGGCCGACTCCGTGCGCCTTCTCGGCGGTGGTCGCGTTCGTGATGGCGGTGTCGGTCATAGCACTCTCCCGGGATCTCGTGCCGGGTTCAGCCGGCGGGATGCCACCATTCTACGCGGCCTCGCCGCCGTCGGCTCCGGAGTCGAGGCTCTCGAGCAGGAGCGCCTCCGAGACGAGCGCCCGGCGGAACGTGTCGAGGTGCAGCGACTCGTTCGGGCTGTGCGCCCGCGCGTGCGGGTCTTCGACGCCCGTGACGAGGATCTGCGCGGCCGGGAACTCGCTCACGAGATCGGCGATGAACGGGATCGACCCGCCCACCCCGATGTCGACCGGGGAGGTTCCGTAGCCGGTCTCGAGCGCGGCGCGCGCCTCGGCGACCGCCGCGCCGCTCGTGTCGACGAGGAAGGGGTTTCCGCAGTCGACGTCGCTGAAGGTCAGTTCGGCGCCGAACGGCGCGTGCGCGCGCAGGTGCGCCTCGATCGCCTCGTAGGCCTCGCGTGCGTCCTGCCCCGGTGCGACGCGCGCGCTGATCACGAGCGAGAGCTCGGGGGTCAGCGTGTTGGAGGCGTTCCGCACGGAGGGGTAGTCGATGCCGGTCACGGTGACGGTGGGCTTGTTCCAGATGCGGCTGAGGATCGTGCCGCGCCCGATCGGGCTGACGCCGGCGGGCAGGCCCGCCTCGCTGCGGAGGGTCTCCTCGGAGTAGTCCGGCGTCGCGGCATCCCGCTCGCGGAGCCCCTCCACCGCGACGGCGCCGTCCTCGTCCCACAGCGTCGAGAGCATCTTGACGGTCGCGAGCATCGCGTCGGGCACCGCTCCTCCGAACATGCCGGAGTGCGACGCGTGCTCGAGCGTCTTCACGGTCAGGGTGAAGCGCGCGTTGCCGCGGAGCGACACGGTGAGCGCAGGGGTGTCGGCGTCCCAGTTGCCGGAGTCGGCGACGACGATCACATCGGCGCGGAGGGCGTCGGCGTTCTCGCGGAGGAACGCCGCGAACGAGGCGGATCCCGCCTCCTCCTCCCCCTCGATGAAGAGGTTGACACCGAGGTCGAAGTCGTCACCGAGCGCCTCGACGAGCGCGCGCAGCGCGCCGATGTGCGCCATGACCCCCGCCTTGTCGTCGGCCGCGCCGCGGCCGTACAGGCGTCCGTCGCGGACGGTCGGCTCGAACGGCGCACTCTCCCAGAGGGCCTCGTCGCCGACGGGCTGCACGTCGTGGTGCGCGTAGAGGAGGATCGTGGGCTTGCCGTTCTTGGCGGCGCGGGATGCCAGCACCGCAGGCATCCCCTCGGCTCCCGTCTCGGGGATCACCGCGGTCTTCACCTCGACGCGGTCGAAGATGCCGAGCCCCTCGGCGAGCTCCTTGACCGCCGCGGCGCTGCGTGCGACCTCGGCGCGGTCGAAGCCGGGGAACGCGATCGAGGGGATGCGCACGAGCCGGCCGAGATCGCCGAGCGCCGCCGGAACGATCGCCTCGGCGGCGGAACGGACGGCGTCGCGGCGGGAGGTTTCGGGGGCGGAGGAGGCGGACCGGGGCGCGGGGGAACTCATGCGGGTAATCTTAAAGGGGCGCGTTTCGCGCACCAGTCGTCCAGATCTTTGAGGACCCCCGCCGTGGCCAAGAACCCCGTTTCACCCGACACCGCCCCCGAGGTGCCCGCCGGGCCGGGCAAGAACCGCCCGACGCCCTCGCGCGCCGAGCAGGAGGCGGCACGCAAGCGCCCCCTCGTGGCCGACACGAAGGAGGCGCGCGCTCGCGCGAAGGCCGACCTCGCCACGCAGCGCGAGAAGGCCCGCATCGGCATGGCGCAGGGCGACGAGCGGTACCTCCCGGCGCGCGACAAGGGTCCGCAGCGCAAGTTCGCGCGCGACTTCGTCGACGCGGGTTGGCACCCGGGCGAGCTGCTCATGCCGCTGATGCTGATCGTGATCCTGGTGAGCCTCGTGCAGAACCAGGCGATCGTCTACTACTCGTTCGTGGCGCTGTGGGTGTTCATCCTGGCCGTCGTCGGCGACATGATCATCACGAGCCACCGGGTCAAGAAGCTCGCACGCGAGAAGTTCGGCGACCGCATCGAGAAGGGCCTCGGCTGGTACGCCGCGATGCGCACCATCCAGATGCGCTTCATGCGTCTCCCCAAGCCGCAGGTCAAGCGCGGCGGCTACCCGGTCTGAGGCGCGCGCCGCGCCCCGTTCACGCGGAGTTCTGCGCATCTGCGGACCCCTGCGCGCTGAGTGTCCGCAGGAGCGCAGATCCCCGCAGTTGCGCAGGGCCGTGGCATCCACCGCGCCGCGCCGCGCTAGCCAAGGGAGGATGCCGCGCCGCCGCGCGCGGTCAGAGTGCGGCGGCGAGACCCCGGTTGATCTGCCGAGCCCACAACGGGCCGCGGTAGATGAAGGCGGTGTAGCCCTGCACGAGGTCGGCGCCCGCGGCGAGGCGCCCCCGCACGTCGGCGGCGGTCTCCACTCCCCCGGCCGAGATGATGCAGAACTCCTCCGCCTCCTCGGGAACCGCGGCGCGCACGATCCGCAGCACGGCGAGCGAGCGCTGCCGCAGCGGGGCACCGGACAGGCCGCCCGGGCCCATCGCGGCGACGACCTCGGGGTCGGTCGTGAGCGGCTCGCGGGCGATCGTCGTGTTCGTCGCGACGAGACCGGCCAGCCGCAGCTCGACCCCGAGCCGGGTGATCGCCTCGATCTCGTCGTCGGGGAGGTCGGGGGCGATCTTGACGAGGAGCGGCGTGGTGCCCGCGGCATCCCGCACCGCCTCGAGCAGGGGCCGCAGGGTCTCGACCGCCTGCAGGCCGCGAAGACCGGGTGTGTTCGGGGACGACACGTTCACCACGAGATAGTCGGCGACCGGCGCGAGCTCGCGCGTGCTCCGCACGTAATCGGCGGTCGCCGCGTCGACGTCGACGACGCGGCTCTTTCCGATGTTGGCGCCGAGCACCGCGCGGCGGGGACGGCGACGCGAGCGCTCGAGGCGCCGGGCGGCCGCGGCGGCTCCGGCGTTGTTGAAACCCATCCGGTTGATCAGCGCGCGGTCCTCGATGAGCCGGAACAGG
Source organism: Microbacterium sp. F2E (assembly GCF_020905435.1). Lineage (NCBI taxonomy): Bacteria > Bacillati > Actinomycetota > Actinomycetes > Micrococcales > Microbacteriaceae > Microbacterium > Microbacterium sp. F2E. The sequence goes on from NZ_JAJJIB010000008.1 coordinate 65,183, forward strand.
CGCGGCTTCGGGTTGCCGTCCTGAGCGATCGCCGTGACGGTGCCGACCTCGACGTGCCCGAAACCGAGGGCGTAGAGACCCTCGCTCATGACGGCGTTCTTGTCGAAGCCCGCCGCCACGCCGAACGGCGAGTCGAAGACGAGCCCGAGCGCCCGCGTCTGCAGGCGCGGATCGGGGCGGGTCAGCGCGCGCACGATCGGCGCGAACGGCCAGACGCCGAGCGCACGGATGACGGGGATCACCAGGTGGTGCGCCGCCTCGGGGTCCATGCGCGAGAAGAACGTGCGGAAGATGAACGGATACATTGGCACCAGCCTACGGCTCGCGCGCGGCGGCACCGGAAATGTGCGGGCCGTGAATTCCGCGAACCGCGGACGGGCGCCTACGCCTCGGCGCGCGCGGCGTGGTCGGCGCGCAGCTGCGCGATGGATGCCTCGAAGTCCTCCAGCGAGTCGAACGCCTGATACACGCTCGCGAACCGCAGGTAGGCCACCTCGTCGAGTTCGCGGAGCGGCCCGAGGATCGCGAGGCCGATCTCGTTCGTGTCGATCTGCGACGACCCGGTCTGGCGCACCGCCTCCTCGACGGCCTGCGCCAGCACGGCCAGGTCGGAGTCGGTCACGGGCCGGCCCTGGCATGCCTTGCGGACGCCCGACATGACCTTCTCGCGGCTGAACGGCTCGATCACGCCGGAGCGCTTGATGACGTTGAGGCTCGCCGTCTCGATCGTCGAGAAGCGGCCGCCGCACTCGGGGCACTGGCGACGGCGGCGGATGCTCAGGCCGTCGTCGCTCGTGCGCGAATCGATCACGCGCGAGTCGGCGTGGCGGCAGAACGGGCAGTGCACGGGTCAGTCCTCCGATCCGGTGGCGTTCGCGGCGAACCGTGCGGTGACGGCCTCGCCGTGGGCGGGCAGCGCCTCGGCATCCGCCAGCGCGACGATCTCCGCGCCGACGGCCTCGAGTGCCGCACGGTCGTAGGCGATGACCTGCTGGGGACGGAGGAACGTCGAGGCCGACAGCCCCGCCGCGTAGCGCGCCTGACCGCCGGTGGGGAGAACGTGATTGCTGCCGGCGAGGTAGTCGCCGAGACTCACCGGCGACCACGCGCCGACGAAGACGGCGCCCGCGTTGACGAAATCCTCCGGGCGAGGGTCGACGACGTGCAGCTCGAGGTGCTCGGGCGCGTACGCGTTGCTGAACGCGGTGGCAGCGGCGCGGTCGTCGACGAGCACGACGGCCGACTGCGGACCCTCCAGGGCCGCGCGGGCACGGGCGCCGTTGCGGGTCGCGTCGACGCGTCGCTCCACTTCGGCACGCACGGTGCGCGCCAGGTCCTCCGACCAGGTGACCAGAACCGCAGATGCCTGTTCGTCGTGCTCCGCCTGACTGATGAGGTCGACGGCGATCAGCGAGGCATCCGCCCCACCGTCCGCGACGATGAGGATCTCGGTCGCGCCGGCCTCGGCGTCCGTGCCGACGACACCGGCGACGGCGCGCTTGGCGGCAGCGACGAAGTTGTTGCCGGGACCGGTGACCACATCGACCGGTTCGAGGCCGATCGAAGCGACGCCGTAGGCGTAGGCGGCGACGGCTCCCGCCCCGCCGAGCGCGTAGACCTCGTCGATGCCGAGGAGCTTCGCCGCGGCGAGGATGTCGGGGTGCACCCGCCCGTCGAACTCCGCCTGCGGCGGCGACGCGAGGGCGACCTCGCCGACGCCCGCGACCTGCGCGGGTACGACGTTCATGACGACGCTCGAGGGATACACGGCCTTGCCGCCCGGGACGTACACGCCGGCACGCCGCACCGGCTGCCAGCGCTGCTCGACGACGGCGCCCGGGCCGAGCTCGGTGACCACCGGCGCCGGCACCTGGGCCGCCGAGGCGGCGCGCACCCGGCGGATCGCCTCTTCGAGGGCGGCCCGCACGGTGGGATCGAGCCGCTCCAGCGCCTCGTCGAGGTGCGCGGCGGGCACGCGGATGTCGTGACCGGTGACCCGGTCGAAACGCTCGGCCTGCTCACGCAGCGCGTCTTCGCCGCGCTCCCGCACGTCCGCGACGATGTCGGCGGCCGCGCTCAACGCCTGGGCACGCGCCGCCTGGGCGCGCGGAACGGCGGCGAGCAGCTCGGCGGTGGACAGGTCGCGGCCGCGGAGGTCGATCGTGCGGAGCATCCGTAAAGGCTAACCGAACGCCGCGCGCGGTCAGCCGCGCGTGACGCCGGAGACGTCGGTCAGGTAGCCGATGCGGCCGTCTTCGTGACGCACGACGAAACGGTCGCCGCGGTCTTCGATCACGAGCGCCCACGCGGTGGGTCCGATCGTGAAGATCGTGGTGCCGTTCTCGTCGACGACGTTGCGCTCGACCGGCGCGAGGGCCCAGAACGCCTGCGAGGCGGCGGGAGTGGACGTGGTCTCCGCGACCTCCGCGACGGGCTCCTCGACGACGCCCGCGGCAACCGTGTCGAGCGGCGTGATCTGCGTGGTGTCGCCGGCGGGCGACGCGTCCTCCGACGCCAGCCCGACCGGCGCGGCGGTGTCCGCGGCGGTGAAATCGCTCTCGGGGGCACCGGCGGGCGGTGTGGCGGCGGGCGCGGCCTGGGGGCGCGGGGTGCGCGGGCGCGCCACGATCGGGCGCGCGGGGCTCGCGACGCGGTGCGCGGGCACCTCGGGGCGGTGGCGGAAGTCTTCGCCGATCGTCGGGAACAGGGGCGCGAACACGGTCAGCAGCACGCCCGCGAGCATGACGATGAACTCGACCCAGACGACCCACGTCGCGTGGAACAGGCGCTGGCCGGCCAGCGAGACGAACGAGGCCCAGAGGATGCCGAGCCAGACGACCATCGACACCGTGAACGCGACCGAGGCGAACTGGTCGATGCCGAGCGAGCCGACCCGGCGGATGCCCTGCGGCGACAGGCGGCGCAGCAGCAGCAGGAGGACGGCCACCGTCGGCACGCCGATCGTGAGCACCCAGTCGATGCCCGCGGTCCACACCGACGACCCGCCGACGTTGTAGATCGGGAAGAACGAGACGATGAAGGCGATCACCCAGATGCCGCCGAGCGCCACCTCGCGGACCGAGAACGGGCCGACGCCGTACTGCGGCGGGGCGGTCTCGTCGACGGCGTCGGGGCCGTCGGTGAGGGCGGCAAACGCCTCGCCGACCGAGTCGAACGTGACGTCGGGGTCGGCGGATGCCTCGGGCACGCGCCGGTCGAAGTCGGTCTCGGGGGGCTGGGGGGTGTTGTTCTCGTCAGTCACGATGATCGGTCCTTCCACGACGGTTCCGTCGCCTGCGATCCTACACACACGCTCGTCGCTCACCCCAGGCACTGCGGTCCGAGCAGACCTTTGAGTTCGCCGTACAGATCGACCGACACGCCGACCCGGGCGGGCACCTCGAACACCTTCGCGGTGCCCGACTTGTGCAGCTTCAGTGTCACCTCGGTGCTCCCCGGATGCCGGGAGAAGACGCGGGCGAGTTCGCCCACCGTCGACTCGGTGGCGCGGTGCTCGGGCATGAGGAGGATCAGCGGACCGGAGGCATCGACCGCGCCGAGATCGGGGGTGAAAGCCGACTGGCCGTGCAGGTTCAGCCCGTCGTCGCGGCGCGAGACGCGCCCGCGCACGACGAGGATCGAGTCGGCGACGAGCATCGACTGGAACTCGGTATAGGTCTTCCCCATGAACATCACGGTCACCTCGCCGTCGAAGTCCTCGACGGTGATCATGCCGTAGGGGTTGCCGCTCTGCTTGGCGACGCGGTGCTGCACGCTCGTGACGAGACCGGCGACCGTGACGATGTCGCCGTCGGAGACGTCTTCGTCGGCGAGCAGGTCGTGGATCGAGGTCGAGGCGTGCTTGGCGAGCGGGATCTCGAGGCCCGCGAGGGGGTGGTCGGAGACGTACAGACCGAGCATCTCGCGCTCGAAGGCGAGCTTGTCCTTCTTCGTCCACTCCGGGCGCGGCGGCACCTTCGGCGGCACGGTCTCCTCCGCGGCGTCGTACAGGCTGTCGAAGTCGAAGCCGATGGCGCCCTGTGCCTCGTTGCGCTTCCGGCCGACGGCCGCCTCCGTGGCATCCTCGTGGATCTCCAGCAGCGCCCGCCGGGTGTCGCCCATCGAGTCGAAGGCGCCGGCCTTGATGAGCGACTCCACGGTGCGCTTGTTGGCGACGTGCATCGGCACTCGGCCGAGGAAGTCGTGGAACGAGGAGTACGGCGCGTCGGTGCGGGCGGCGACGATGCCGTCGACGACGTTGCTGCCGACGTTGCGGACGGCGCCCAGACCGAAGCGGATGTCTTCGCCGACGGCGGCGAAGTAGCGGATCGACTCGCTGACGTCGGGCGGCAGCACCTTGATGCCCATGCGGCGGCACTCGTTGAGGTAGACCGCCATCTTGTCCTTCGAGTCGCCGACGCTCGTGAGGAGCGCCGCCATGTACTCGGCGGGATAGTGGGCCTTGAGGTACGCGGTCCAGTACGAGACGAGCCCGTACGCGGCGGAGTGCGCCTTGTTGAAGGCGTAGTCGGAGAACGGCAGCAGGATGTCCCAGAGCGCCTGGATCGCGCCCTCGCCGAAGCCGCGGTCTTTCATGCCGCCGGAGAAGCCCTCGTACTGCTTGTCGAGCTCGGACTTCTTCTTCTTGCCCATCGCGCGGCGGAGGATGTCGGCCTGGCCGAGCGAGAACCCGGCGACCTTCTGCGCGATGGCCATGACCTGCTCCTGATAGATGATCAGGCCGTAGGTCGTGTCGAGGATGTCGCGGAGGGGCTCTTCGAGCTCGGGGTGGATCGGGGTGATCGGCTGCAGGCCGTTCTTGCGCAGCGCGTAGTTGGTGTGCGAGTTCGCGCCCATCGGGCCGGGCCGGTACAGGGCGATGACGGCCGAGATGTCCTCGAAGTTGTCGGGCTTCATGAGCCGCAGCAGCGACCGCATCGGGCCGCCGTCGAGCTGGAAGACGCCCAGCGTGTCGCCGCGGGTGAGCAGGTCGTAGGCGGGGCGGTCGTCGAGGGCGAGGTGCTCGAGGTCGAGCTCCTCCCCCCGGTTCATGCGAATGTTCTCGAGCGCGTCGGAGATGATCGTGAGGTTGCGCAGCCCCAGGAAGTCCATCTTGATGAGGCCGAGCGACTCGCACGACGGGTAGTCGAACTGCGTGACGATCTGGCCGTCCTGCTCGCGCCGCATGATCGGGATGATGTCGAGCAGGGGCTCCGACGACATGATGACGCCGGCCGCGTGCACGCCCCACTGGCGCTTGAGGCCCTCGAGACCGGTCGCCCGGTCGAAGACGGTCTTGGCCTCGGGGTCGCTCTCGATGAGCGCGCGGAACTCGCTCGCCTCCTTGTACCGTTTGTGCTCGGGGTCGAACATGCCGCCGAGCTCCATGTCCTTGCCCATGACGGCGGGCGGCATGGCCTTGGTGAGCTTCTCCCCCATGCTGAAGGGGAACCCGAGCACACGCCCGGCATCCTTCAGCGCCTGCTTCGACTTGATGGTGCCGTACGTGACGATCTGCGCGACGCGCTCGGAGCCGTACTTCTCGGTGACGTACTCGATCACCTCGCCGCGGCGCCGGTCGTCGAAGTCGACATCGAAGTCGGGCATGGAGACGCGGTCGGGGTTCAGGAACCGCTCGAAGATGAGTCCGTGCTCGAGCGGGTCGAGGTCGGTGATCTTCATCGCGTAGGCGACCATCGATCCTGCACCCGAGCCGCGGCCGGGGCCGACGCGGATGCCGTGGTCCTTGGCCCAGTTGATGAAGTCGGCGACGACGAGGAAGTACCCAGGGAAGCCCATCTGCAGGATGATGCCGGTCTCGTACTCTGCCTGCTTGCGCACCTTGTCGGGGATGCCGTCCGGGTAGCGGTAGTGCAGCCCCGCCTCGACCTCTTTGATGAGCCAGCTGTCCTCGGTCTCGCCGTCCGGCACCGGGAAGCGGGGCATGTAGTTGGCGGCGGTGTTGAACTCCACCTCGCACCGCTCGGCGATGAGCAGCGTGTTGTCGCACGCCTCGGGGTGGTCGCGGAACATCTGGCGCATCTCGGCGGCCGTCTTGACGTAGTAGCCGTCGCCGTCGAACTTGAACCGGTTCGGGTCGTCGAGGGTCGAGCCCGACTGCACGCACAGCAGCGCTTCGTGCGCGTCGGCCTCGTGCTGGTGCGTGTAATGCGAGTCGTTGGTCGCCACGAGCGGGATGTCGAGGTCTTTCGCGAGCCGCAGCAGGTCGGTCATCACGCGGCGCTCGATCGAGAGCCCGTGGTCCATGATCTCGGCGAAGTAGTTCTCCTTGCCGAAGATGTCCTGGAACTCCGCCGCCGCCGCGCGCGCCGCGTCGTACTGCCCGAGCCGCAGGCGCGTCTGCACCTCGCCCGACGGGCAGCCGGTCGTGGCGATGAGCCCGGAGCCGTAGGTCTGCAGGAGCTCGCGGTCCATGCGGGGCTTGAAGTAGTAGCCCTCCATGCTCGACAGCGAGCTGAGCCGGAACAGGTTGTGCATGCCCGCGGTGTTCTGGCTCCACAGCGTCATGTGCGTGTAGGCGCCCGACCCGGAGACGTCATCGCTCTTCTGGTCGGGTGAGCCCCACTGCACGCGCGACTTGTCGCTGCGGTGCGTTCCGGGGGTGACGTAGGCCTCGAGCCCGATGATCGGCTTGACCCCGGCGGCCTTGGCCGCGTTGTAGAACTCGAACGCCGCGAACGTGTTGCCGTGGTCGGTGACGGCGATGGCGGGCATGCCGTAATCGGCGGCCGCCTGGGTCATCGCACCGATCTTCGCGGCCCCGTCGAGCATCGAGTATTCGCTGTGCACGTGCAGGTGAACGAAGGAGTCGGATGCCACCTGACGAGTCTACGGCGACCGTCTGACACCGGGGCTGAGGGCCCTCGGAGCGGCAGGATCCCGCACGGCCGGACCTAGGCTGAGGGCATAGCCACGCCTGATTTCGTCCTGTCGCTGCGCGAGCATATCGGCCACGCTCCCCTGCCGCTGGTCGGGGTGACCGCCGTGATCGTGCGAGACGGCGAGGTGCTCCTCGGCCGCCGCGCGGACAACGGCTCTCTCCCACGTCGACGAGTTCCACCGGCGGAAGATCGCGGCAGCCCTGCGCGACACCGAGAGCGCGGAGTTCTTCGGCGGCCAGTGACCGGCGGCGCCCAGAGGCGCGCGGTGCCCGGCGACGCGAGGCGGCGCCGGGCGCAGCATCCGCGCCCGCGCGAGGCCTACTGACCGCGCCGCCGCAGCAGCTCTTCGCGCACCTCGCGGCGCTGCACCTTGCCCACCAGGGAGCGCGGCAGTTCGTCGAACTCGACGATGGTGCGCGGAACCTTGTACCCGGTGAGGTGACCGCGGGTCCACTCGCGGATCCCCTCGTCGTCGAAGACCGCCCCGTCGCGCAGCGCCACCGCGGCGGCGACCTGCTCGCCGCCCGAGGCGCGCGGCAGCCCGACGACGGCGGCGTCGACGACGTCGGGATGCAGCATGAGCGCCTGCTCCACCTCGCTCGGGCTGATGTTGAAGCCGCCCGAGATGATGAGCTCCTTCAGCCGGTCGACGACGGTGATGAAGCCGTCGGCATCCGCCGTCACGATGTCGCCGGTGCGCAGCCAGCCCCCTTCGAGCAGGGTGCACGCGGTCTCGTCGGGTTGGTTCCAGTACCCCTGGAAGACCTGCGGCCCCCGCACGAGCAGTTCGCCCGGCTCGCCGAGCGGACGGTCGGCGGTGGGATCGTCGGGGTCGACCACCCGGATCTCGGTGCTCGGGAACGGCACCCCCACGGTGCCGACGCGCCGGCGCGGTCCCATCGGGTTGCCGAGACTGATCGGCGAGGACTCGGTCATGCCGTACCCCTCGACGAGGATGCCTCCGGTCGCCGCCTCCCAGCGCTGCACGGTGGATGCCGGAAGGGCCATGGCGCCCGAGATCGCGTTGCGGAGCGTCGACAGGTCGACCTTCTGGCGCACCGTCGCCCGCGCGAGGGCGTCGTAGATCGGCGGCACGGCCGGGAGGAACGTGGGGCGCGTCCGCCGGATCGCGTCGATGGTCATCGTGACGTCGAAGGTCGGGAAGAGCACGATCCGCGCGCCGATCGACAGCGCGGTCGTGAGGCACAGGGTCAGCCCGTAGGCGTGGAAGAGCGGCAGCACGCCGTAGAACACCTCACGGCCGAGGACGAGGTCCGGCACCCAGGCGACCGACTGCGCCGCGTTCGAGCGGAGGTTGCGGTGGCTCAGCACTGCCGCCTTCGGGCGCCCCGTCGTGCCGCTCGTGAACTGCAGCACCGCGGTGTCGTCGAGGGTCGGACGGCTCGCCGCCTTCGGCAGGCGGCGCCGGCCGAGCTTCGCCCACGGCAGGATGCCCTTCGTGGTCGGGCGCGCGGTGAGCGCGGCCCGCTTCTCCCGCGCCGAGCGCACGGGCAGGCGGAGGAGCGCCCGCAGACGCCACGGCATGGCATCCGGCAGCGTCACCGCGACGATGTGCTGCGGACGGATGTCGGAGGGGAACTCCGCGACGACGTCGGCGACCGCGTCCCACACGATCGCGACCTTCGCGTGGTGCACCTCGAACAGGTGGCGGAGCTCGGGCGGCGTGTAGCGGGGATTGTGCTCGACGACGATCGCGCCGAGGCGCTGCGCCGCGTAGAACGCGACGACGTGCTGCGGGGCGTTCGGCAGGATCAGCGCCACCCGGTCACCCGCCCGCACGCCGAGGCGCCAGAGCCCCGCCGCGGCGCGAGCGACCTGCTCCCCGAGCTCGCGATAGGTGGTCACCGCGCCGAAGAACTCCAGCGCCGGGCGGCGAGGGTAGCGGGCGACGGCGTCGTCGAGCATGTCGACGAGGGTCTGCGTGACCGGCTCGATCTCGGCGGGCACCCCGTCGGCGTAGGCGGCGAGCCACGGGCGTGCGCTGAGCTGATCCATGCTCCGAGCGTAGACACCCGAGTGTGCGCGCAGGGGCATGCGTTCGGGCGTCGAGACCCGCCGGGGCTTAGCCGCGCAGCACCTCGAGCGCGTGGGCGAGGTCGGCCGGGTCGTCGCTCGTGAACGTCACCCACTCCGTCGTCACCGGGTGCGCGAACGAGAGCTCGTGCGCGTGCAGCCACTGCCGGGTGAGCCCGAGCCGGGCCGAAAGGGTCGGGTCGGCGCCGTACAGCGGATCGCCGACGCACGGATGCCGGTGCGCCGCCATGTGCACGCGGATCTGGTGGGTGCGTCCTGTCTCGAGATGAATCTCGAGCAGGGATGCCGAGGGAAAGGCCTCGATCGTCTCGTAATGCGTGATCGAGTCCTTGCCGTCCGGCGTCACGGCGAACTTCCATGAGTGCGAAGGGTGCCGCCCGATCGGCGCGTCGATCGTGCCGGCGAGCGGATCGGGGTGACCCTGCACGACGGCGTGGTAAATCTTCTCGACCTCGCGCTCCTTGAACGCGCGCTTGAGCGCGGTATAGGCGCGCTCGCTTTTGGCGACGACCATGAGCCCGCTCGTGCCGACATCGAGGCGGTGCACGACACCCTGGCGCTCGGCGGCACCGGTCGTCGCGATGCGGTAGCCGCCCGCGGCGAGGGCACCGAGCACGGTCGGACCCTCCCAGCCCACGGAGGGATGCGCGGCGACCCCGGCGGGCTTGTCGACGACCACGATGTCGTCGTCGTCGTAGACGATGCCGAGGTCGGGCACGGCGATCGGCACGATCTCGGGCTCGCGGCGCTCCTGCCAGTCGACGTCGAGCCACGAGTCGGCGCGCAGCTTGTCGCTCTTGCCGAGGGCGCGGCCATCCAGCCGCACGCCGCCCGACTCGGCGACCTCCGCGGCGAAGGTGCGCGAGAAGCCGAGCAGTTTCGCGAGGGCCGCGTCGACGCGGACTCCATCGAGTCCTTCGGGGACGGGAAAGCTGCGGGAGGGCACGCTAGAGGTCCGTGCGACGCACGGTCGAGGCATCCGCGTCGTCCGCAGCGGCGTCGTCGGTCGCGGCGGTGTCGGCGGCCGGAGTCTCCTTCACGGCGCGCGGCTCACGCGTGCCGTCGAGGCGCACGCCGAGGAGCACCAGCAGGGCGACGCAGATCATCATCGTGACGATGAACATGTCGGCGACGTTGTAGATCGCCGGCATCATCCACGGGGTGTAGATGACGTCGATGACATGGCCGATCGCGAAGCCGGGCTCGCGCAGCAGGCGGTCGGTGAGGTTGCCGAGGATGCCTCCGAGGAGGAGCCCCAGGACGATCGCCCACCAGCGCCCGCGCACCCGCGTGGCGGCGAGGAAGACGATGAGCAGCGCGGCGATCGCGAGGACGATCGTGAACACCCAGGTGACACCCTCGCCGAGCGAGAACGCCGCGCCGGAGTTGCGCGTCAGATAGAACTGCAGCACATCGCCCCACACCGGGACGATCTGCTGATACGGCAGGTTCTGCAGAGCGAGATGCTTCGTGAACTGGTCGACGGCCAGCACCACCACCGCGAGGATCGCGATGACGATGCCGGCCGTCGTGGGACGCAGTCGTCGTGTGCGGCCTTCCACCGGCCCGCTCAGGAAGCCGAGACGGACGAGCCCGAGGTCGCGCCGGCGACGTCGAGGTCGCGCAGCTTCTCCTCGATGAAGCCGCGCAGCTGCGAGCGATAGTCACGCTCGAACTGACGCAGTTCGCTGATGCGGGTCTCGAGGGTCGCGCGCTCGGCGTCGAGGCGGGCGATCTCGTCGCGGCCCTTGGCTTCGGCGTCGGCGAGGATCGAGGCGGCCTGGGCCTGGGCGTCGGAGATCAGCTTGTCGTGCTGGGCCTGGGCGTCGGAGATCAGCTTGTCGCGCTGGGCCTGGCCCTCGGCGACGTGCTCGTCGTGCAGGCGCTGGGCGAGCTCGATGATGCCGGCCGAGGCGGCGGCACCACCAGTGGCGGGAGCCGCGGCGACCGGAGCGGGAACCTCTTCGACGACGGCCTCGGGCTCGGGCGCGGTCTCGACGACGGCGACCGCAGCGGCGGCGGCCGCGGCGCCCGACTCGAGCTCGGCGACGCGCGCCTTGAGCTCCTCGTTCTCGGCGATCGTCTTGCGCCACTCGACGACGATCTCGTCGAGGAAATCATCGACCTCGTCCGGGTCGAAGCCCTCCTTGAAGCGGACGTGCTGGAACTGCTTGGTGACGACGTCTTCGGGGGTCAAAGCCATGGTGTTTCCTCTTTCGGGGCTCACGACGCGAACCGATCGGGGCGGACCGCGATCCGCGGTGCGGTACTGGAACAGCATAGTCCCCACACCTGAGGCGTGCGAGAAGCCCGTCACATGCGGGCGATGGCACCCGTGATCGACAGGAGCACGAACACGACGAGCATCGTGATCGGAAAACCGAGGTCGAGCGCGATCGGTCCGATCCGCAGCGGCCGGATCAACCGCCGGAAGAAGCGCAACGGCGGATCGGTGACGGTGTAGACGACCTCGGCGAGCACGAGGCCGAATCCCTTCGGCCGCCACTCGCGGTTGAAGATCGGGATGTACTCGAGGATGAGACGGGCGAGCAGGAACAGCAGGTAGATCAGCAGCAGCGTGTTGAGGACGGCCGCCGCCAGGCTCACGAACTGCACGACTACTGCGTGAAGGGTGCCGCCTCGGGGTCGGCCGGCGCCAGGGTGCCGTCGCCCGAGATCGCGACGTTCTCGGGCGAGAGCAGGAACACCTTGCTGGTGACCCGCTCGATGCGCCCGTAGAGACCCAGCGACAGACCGCTCGCGAAGTCGATGAGACGGCGCGCGTCGGCGTCGCTCATCTGCGACAGGTTGATGATGACGGGGATGCCGTCGCGGAAGTTCTCGGCGATCAGCTGCGCGTCACGGTACTGCTTGGGGTGGACGGTCAGGATCTCGCTCACCGTGCCGGCCGTGGGCTGACGCACGACGGCGGGGCGGTGCAGCGGCGTCACCGGAGCCGCCTTCTCGACGACACGCTCGGTGCGCTCGCGGCGCACGGGCGCCTCGGCGACCGGCTCGTCGTACACCTCTTCCTCGTCGGCGAGGCCCAGGTACACCATGGTCTTCTTGAGCGGGTTCGACATCGCATCCTCCGTTTGCTCGTCTGTGTCGAGGTTAACCGTGCGCGGGGCGCGCGCCCGTGATTGCCGTACCGATCCGCAGGTGTGTCGCGCCCGCGGCGATCGCCTCGGTGAAGTCGCCCGACATGCCCGCGGAGATCCACGCGGCATCCGGCACCACCGCGCGCACGGCGTCGGCGGAGGCGGCAAGGCGGGTGAACGCCGCCGCCGGGGCCTCGCCGAGCGGCGCGACGGCCATGACCCCGCGCAGCCGCAGCGACGGACAGCGCGCGGCGATGTGCTCGGCGAGCCGGGCCGTGCCGGCGGGCGCCACTCCCCCGCGGCCGGGGTCGTCGGTGAGGTTCACCTGCACGCAGACATCCAGCGGGTTGCCGTCCGGGTCGGCGGCGTGCAGCGCATCGGCGAGACGGTCGCGGTCGACCGAGTGGACGGCGTCGGATGCCGCGCGCACGGCCCGCGCCTTCTTCGTCTGCACCTGGCCGATGAAGTGCCAGCGCACTCCGTCGAGGTCGGCGAGCTCGGCGCGCTCGGCGGTGATCTCCTGCTGCCGGTTCTCGCCGACGTCGCGCACGCCGAGCGCGGCGAGGTCCACGACCAGCTGCGCCGGGTGGAACTTCGTCACGACGATGCGCGTGAGCTCCGCCGGGTCGCGGCCCGCCGACCGCGCGGCATCGGCGATGCGCGCGTCGACGTCGGCGAGCCGCTGCGCCAGCGTGGAGCTCACTTGAGGAAGTCGGGGATGTCCAGGTCGTCGGCGCCGTAGACGGACTGGTGCGAGTCGGTCGAGGCCGACACCGTCACCGCTTCGCGCTCCTCCGCGTCGGCGACCCGGGCCGCCTCGTCGGCCGGCACCGCCGGCACGACCGGTGCGACGGCGGGACGCTGCGTCGTGATCGGCTCGATGCGCGCCTGCGGCTCGCCGCCGTCGAAGCCGGCGGCGATGACGGTGACCCGCACCTCGTCGCCGAGCGTGTCGTCGATAACCGTTCCGAAGATGATGTTCGCCTCGGGGTGCGCCGCCTCGCGCACGAGCTGCGCGGCGTCGTTGATCTCGAAGATGCCGAGGTTCGAGCCGCCCTGGATCGACAGCAGCACGCCGTGCGCGCCCTCGATGGATGCCTCGAGCAGGGGCGACTCGACGGCGAGCTCGGCCGCCTTGATCGCCCGGTCGGCGCCGCGGGCGGAGCCGATGCCCATGAGCGCGGAGCCCGCCCCCTGCATCACCGACTTGACGTCGGCGAAGTCGAGGTTGATGAGACCCGGCGTCGTGATGAGGTCGGTGATGCCCTGCACACCGGCCAGGAGCACCTGGTCGGCGGTGGCGAACGCCTCGATCATCGAGATGCCGCGGTCGCTGATCTCGAGGAGACGGTCGTTCGGCACGACGATGAGGGTGTCGACCTCTTCCTTGAGCTTGTTGACACCCGCCTCTGCCTGGCTCTGCCGGCGTCGACCCTCGAACGAGAACGGACGCGTCACGACACCGATGGTCAGGGCGCCGATCGACTTGGCGATCCGCGCGACGACGGGCGCGCCGCCGGTGCCGGTGCCGCCGCCCTCGCCCGCCGTGACGAAGACCATGTCGGCGCCCGCGAGGGCCTCCTCGATCTCCTCGGCGTGGTCCTCCGCAGCGCGGCGACCGACCTCGGGGTCGGCGCCCGCACCGAGTCCGCGCGTGAGCTCGCGGCCCACGTCGAGCTTCACGTCGGCGTCGCTCATCAGCAGCGCCTGCGCGTCGGTGTTGACGGCGATGAACTCGACGCCCCGCAGCCCGAGCTCGATCATCCGATTGACGGCGTTCACGCCGCCGCCACCCACACCCACGACCTTGATCACCGCGAGGTAGTTCTGGTTCTGGCTCATGCCGGCCTCCATTGTGTCCCGAACCCTGACTGTCAAACCTTGAACCTCAAGTTGAGGTTTAAAGAATTGCCGAGTATGCAATTCCTGGATTGAAAGTAAGCGGGCGAGCGCCCGCGCCCGGCGAGGCGGTGGGCGTGTCGCGCACAAACACGCGCGCGCTCACTGCGAAGGACGGTCAGCGGATGACTATGGCCTCGGGAGACGACACGTCGTAGCTCGCGACGCCGTCGGGCGGACGCGCCGTCATCGCGCGCGAGAGGTAGAACGCCTTCTTCGCCGAGTCGTCGGCGTTCCCCCACACCACCTCGGTGCCGGTGCCGCCGAGCGTGAGCGTCACATCGTTCGCGGTCGTCGCCGTCATCTGGGTGACCTGACCGCGGATGTCGCCGGTCAGCGAGCGGAAGACGGTGCCGATCGCGTCGAAGGCATCCGACCCCACGCCGCCCGTGGCGACGATCACCGGATGCCCCGCAGCCGGCTCGGGCGTCGTCGAGAGCGCGACCCCCGCGGCATCCACCAGCGTGTAACCCGCCGCCGACTGGATCGATCCGATCGGGGTGCGCTCGACGATGCGCACGACGAGTTCGTGCGGCGGACGCGCTTCGAGCGTGTACGACTCGACGAGCGGGAATGTCACGAGCACCGCTTTGACCGCTGACGAGTCGACGAGAGGCAGCGGGGTGCCGATCTGCCCGGCGAGCGCCGCCTCGACCGCTCCGGCATCGAGCGTGCTCGTGCCCACGACGCTCACCTGCTCGACCGCGAATAGCGGACTGTACGCGGCGCCGAGAGTGCCGAGCAGGAGCAGCAGGAGCGCCGCGAGCGTGCCACCCCACAGCATCCGCCGCCGCCGCTGGCGCACGGTGAAGCGACGCACCTCGGCACGCAGCGCGCGGCGGCGCGCCCGCGCTGCGGCCCACACGTCGCGGACGCCGATGCCGGTCGGATCGTCTTCGCTCTCGTCGCGCTCGACGTCGGCCGGCCGGTCCGTCGGCGGCGCGCTGAGAGCTTCGGACGCCGTCGTCGGCCGAGCGGGCGCTCGGCCCGGCGCGGTGCTGCCGAGCGGTCGCGGCGCGGGCAGGATGTCGGGCCCGCCGAACAGCTCGTCCGCCTGTGGCTGCTCGTTCGCCGGTGCGCTGTTCTCCGCGGCGGCGGTCGTCGCGGCGGGCGCGCGCCTGCCGGGGGTGCGACGCGGCGCGGGCTCGGGCTTCGCGGTCTGCTCCGCGGGCAGGGGGCCGGGCCGGCGCACGCGCTAGGCCCCGGTCTCGGCGGGTGCGCCGGTCTCGGTCTCGGCGAGTGCCTGCAGCACCTGCGGGATGATCTGGTAGACGTTGCCGCAGCCGAGCGTGATGACGTAGTCGCCCGGTCGGGCGATGGATGCCGTGTAGTCGGCGGCCTGCTGCCAGTCGGGCACGTAGTGCACGTGCTCGGGGTCGGCGAACGCGTCGCTGACGAGCGCTCCGGTCACGCCCGGCACCGGGTCTTCGCGGGCGCCGTACACGTCGAGCATGACGGTGTGGTCGGCGGCCGCCTCGAGCACCTCGGCGAACTCGCGGTACATCTCCTGCGTGCGCGAGTAGGTGTGGGGCTGCTGGATCGCGATGAGGCGCCCCGCACCGACGACGCTCCGGGCGGCGGCGAGGGCCGCGGCGACCTCGGTGGGGTGATGCGCGTAATCGTCGTACACGCTCACGCCCCGGCGCACGCCGTGCAGCTCGAACCGGCGCACCGTTCCCGCGAATCCCTCGACGGCGCGCAGGGCCGGCTCGAGGTCGTAGCCGAGGGTGAGCAGCACCGCGACCGCACCGGCCGCGTTGAGCGCGTTGTGCGCGCCGGGGACGGCGAGCCGACCCGGGGCGGAGACGCCCTGGTGCGTGAGGGTGAACGAGACCGGGCCCTCGGTGGTGATCTCCGAGACGCGCACGTCGGCGGAGGCATCCTCACCGAAGGTCACCACGTGCGGGTGGCTGAGCGCCGCACGCACCCGGGCCGCGCCGGGGTCGTCGGCGCTGATCACGACGGCCTCGCGGGCGTCGTCGCCGAAGCGCACGAACGCGTCGTAGAACGCGTCGCGGGTGCCCCAGTGGTCGAGGTGGTCGGGGTCGACGTTCGTGATGAGCGCGATCGACGTGTCGTAGAGCAGGAACGTGCCGTCCGACTCGTCGGCCTCGATGACGAACAGGTCGTCGGAGCCGGTGCCGCTCGAGACGCCGAGGTCGGCGATCACTCCCCCGCTGACGAACGTGGGGGCGGTGGCGAGGGCGCGGAGGGCCGTGACGATCATGCCCGTCGAGGTCGTCTTGCCGTGCGCGCCGGCGACGCTCACGAGGCGACGACCGCCGATCAGCCAGTGCAGGGCCTGCGAGCGGTGGATGACGTGCAGGCCGCGCTCCTTGGCGAGGAGGAACTCGGGGTTCTCCGGCCAGATCGCGCCGGTGTGGATGACGGTGTCGGCGTCGTCCGGCAGGTTCGCCGCGTCGTGCCCGACGTGCACGTCGGCGCCGCGCGCGGCGAGCGCGCGGAGGGCCGCGCTGTCGGCACGGTCCGAACCCGACACCCGGATGCCACGGTCGAGGAACATCCCCGCGAGCCCCGACATGCCGGAGCCGCCGATGCCGATGAAGTGCGCGGCGGTGATCTCGTCGGGGATCGGGAGGGTCAGGTCGGGTCGAATCATGGCCCGACAAGTCTAGGTCGGCCCGCGCGGACCAGGCGCTGCGGCGCGCTGGCGTCGGCCGGCACGTGGTCCTCGGGTCAGCGGCGTGCATCGCTGTTCACGGAGCGGTCCGGGCTCCCGATTCTGCCGGTGATGATCGCCGTCGTCATCGCCGACGCATTCATCGTCGTCCGCCGACCCGTGTTCACCCCCGAGCCGGGCGCCCCGCCCGTCGCGCACGTGCGCGCCCTCCGCGCCGTCGACTATCTCGGGCGCGGTCGCATCGCGCTGCCGTGGATCCTCGCCCTCGGCGCCGCCGTCATCACTGCCGCTGCGGTTGTGGCGAGCACGGTCGCACGGAACACTCCGCTGCAACCGGCCTTCCTCCTCGGCGGGGTCATCGGGAGCGTCGTGGCGCTCGGCGCGTGCACCGCCCTGCCCCTCCTCGACCGACCCATCCTCGCCTCACCGCAGCGCGAGAGCACGCCCGTCGATCTCGCGTGGGACGACGTCGTGCGGACGGCATCGATGAACACCGTCCGCCTCGCCGTCTCGTCGATCGGCCTGTTCGCCGCCGCCTGCACGATCAGCGCCTGCATTCCCACTCACGGTGGATGGTCGGGCCTTCCGTTCATCGTCGCGTCCTGGCTGCAGCTCGCCCTCGGTCGCGTTCTCCCCGCCGACGGGCGCGGCCTCGCCGCGGATCTGCGCCCCGCGACCCCGCAGCGATTCCCCCTCGAGGCATCGTGATCGTCATCGATCCGCGCTCCCCCGTCCCCCCGTACGAGCAGCTGCGGGAGCAGCTGTTCGGCGCCGTGTCGGCCGGCGAGCTCGCGCCCGGTTCGCGCCTGCCGACGGTGCGTCGCCTGGCCGACGATCTCGGTCTCGCGCCGGGCACGGTGGCGCGCGCCTACCGCGAGCTCGAGACGAACGGCGTGATCGAGACGCGCGGGCGCAACGGCACCTTCGTGGCGGCGAGCGCCGACGACGCGACCCGGCTCGCCCAGCAGGCCGCGCGGGCGTTCGCCGAACGGGTGCGGGCGCTGCGCCTGACGACGGACGAGGCGATCGCGTACGTCACCGCCGCACTGCGCAGCGAGCCCACACCCTCCTGAGGAGCGCGGCTCGCCAGGCGGAGCCATCAGGGGCCGAGGGCCTCGTCGATCATCGCGACGACGTTCTCGGTGCCGGCGCGGGTGCCGACGGTCGCGGTGGCGGCGCGCATCGCGGCGAGGGCCTCGGGGTCGCTCAGCAGCGTCACCACCTCCTGGCGCGCGCGGTCGGGGGTGAACTCCCCGTCGGGGATGAGTCGGGCCGCGCCCGCGCGCACCGCCGCGGCCGCGTTGAGCGCCTGCTCGCCGTTGCCGACCGCGTAGGGCACGTATACGGCGGGGATGCCGAGCGCGGTCACCTCGCTCACCGTCGCCGCACCCGAACGCGCGACGACGACGTCGGCGAGGGCGAACGCCAGGTCCATGCGGTCGAGGTACGGCACGACGCGGTAGTCGGGGTGCGCGCTGTCGACGATCTCGTTGCGCTCCCCCGCCGCGTGCAGGATCTGCCACCCCGCGGCGACGATCTCCGGCCACGCCTCGGCCAGGGTCTCGTTGAGACGCCGCGCCCCGAGCGACCCGCCGAAGACGAGGAGCACCGGCCGCGTGGCATCCAGCCCGAACGCCGCGGCCGCCTCGGCGCGGAGCGCCGCGCGGTCGAGGTCGACGATCTCGCGCCGGAGCGGCATGCCGACCACGCGCGCACCGCGCAGCGGCGTGCCCTCGAAGACGACCCCGGTGCCGGCCGCCCGCCGCGCCCCGAGCACGTTCGCGAGGCCCGGCCGCGCGTTCGCCTCGTGCACCACGTACGGGATGCCTTCGCGTCGCGCCGCGACGTAGGCGGGCGCCGAGGCGTAGCCGCCGAACCCGACGACGACGTCGACGCCGCGCTCCCGGATGTGCCGGCGCACCTGCGCGACCGCGCGCGACCAGGCCACCGGGAACCGCACCGCCGCCGCGTTCGGGCGTCGCGGGAAGGGCACCTTGTCGACGATGAGCAGCTCGTAGCCGCGCTCGGGGACGAGGCGCGCCTCGAGCCCCTCCTTCGTGCCGAGGACGAGAACGGATGCCTCGGGCTCCCGCGCGCGCAGCGCGTCGGCCACGGCGAGGAGCGGGTTCACGTGCCCGGCGGTGCCGCCGCCGGCCAGGAGGTACGTCGTCGAAGCGTGCGGGGTCACCCGCCGAGCCTACTCGTGCGGGCTCAGCGGACGCGGCGTGCGGGCGCGGCGACGGCGGGCGCCGCGGCGGGGGGCTGGGGCAGGGTGCGGGCGAACGAGAGCAGCACGCCGCAGGCGAGGAGCACCGAGAGGAGCGACGTGCCGCCCTGCGAGAGGAACGGCAGCGGCACGCCCAGCACCGGGAAGAGGCGGAGCACGACGCCCATGTTCACGATCGCCTGACCGACGATCCACACGATGATGCCGCCCGAGACGATGCGGATGAACGGGTCGTGGGTCTTGCGGATGATGTGGAACGCGCCGACCGCGAAGAGGGTGAACAGCACGAGCACGACGGCGCAGCCGATGAGCCCCAGCTCCTCGCCGAGGATGGCGAAGATGTAGTCGTTCGACTTGGCGGGGAGCCACCCGTACTTCTCGCGCGAGTTGCCGAGCCCCAGGCCGAACAGTCCGCCGTTCGCGAGCGCCCACACCCCGTGCACCGCCTGGTAGCAGTCGCCGACGGCGGCGTTGTAGCAGGCGGTCGAGTCGAAGTTCACGAGGCTGCTCATGATGCGCGCCATGCGGTTCGGGCTCGTCACGGCGAAGTACACCGCCGCGAAGATGACGAGGAGGAGCGGCACGAGGAACATGCGCAGGCGCACACCGGAGAAGAAGAGGCATCCGAGCAGGATGGCCATGAGGATCAGGCCGGTGCCGAGGTCGTGGCTGCCGACCGCGACGAGCCCGATGACGAGGCCGCCGACCGGCACGACCGGGATGAACACGTGCTTCCACGAGCGCAGCAGCGACTGCTTGCGGTAGAGCACGTAGCCGAGCCACAGCGCGAGGCTGAGTTTCAGGAACTCCGACGGCTGCGCCTGGAAACCCGCGATCTGGATCCAGTTCTGGTTTCCGTCGTTGGTCACCCCCAGACCGGGGATGAAGACGAGGAGCTGGAAGAGCGTCGCGAGGATGAGCGCCGGCCAGGCGATCTTCTTCCAGAAGCGCACCGGCATCCGGCTGCAGAGGAACATCAGCGGGATGCCGATGATCGCGAACGCCGCCTGCTTCATGACGACCTCGAACGGGCTGTCACCGGCGGCGACGGAGGTCGCCATGGTGGCCGAGAGGACCATCATGAGACCGAAGCCGGTGAGGATCAGCGCCGTGGAGGCGATGAGGAGGAACTCGCTCGGCACCGGCGCGAACACGCGGCCGAGTGAGACGCGGGCGGCGAATCCGGTGCCGGTCTCGCCCGAGGCATCCACCGCCGGCGCGTTCTCGCGCGTGTTCGTGGGCGCGGTCGTCAGCGGACGGCGCCCGGTCGTGGTCGTTGCCACCGGCACCTCCGTCCTCCGTCTATTCGGCCGAGGGCTGCTCGCCGATCCTGTCGTGCACGGCCCGCGCGAAGCGGGTGCCGCGGTCGGAGTAGGACGTGAACTGATCGAAGGATGCCGCGGCCGGAGCGAGGAGGACCACGTCTCCGTCACGGGCGATTCCCGCCGCCAGTTCGACGACCTGCGCCATGACGTCTTCAGTTTGTGTGTGGTCGACCTCGAACAGCGGAATGGCAGGCGCGTGTCGCCCGAACGCCTCGACGATGCCCGTCCGATCGACGCCGATCACGATCGCGGCGCGCACCCCCGCACCGCGCGCGGCGACGAGGTCGGAGATGTCGACGCCCTTGAGGTCGCCGCCGACGACCCAGACGGCGCCCGGGAACGCGGCGAGCGACGAGGCGGCGGCGTGCGGGTTCGTGGCCTTCGAATCGTCGACCCAGGTGACTCCGGATGAGACGGCGACGACCTCGATGCGGTGCGGGTCGAGACGGAAGCCCCCGAGGGCGTCTCTGATCGCCCCGGGCGACACGTCGAGCGAGCGGGCCAGCGCGGAGGCGGCGAGGATGTTCGCGACCATGTGCGGCGCGGCGAGACCGACGGATGCCAGCTCGTCGAGCGTCGTCAGCTCGAGCGCGCTCCGGTGCCGGTCTTCGACGAAGGCGCGGTCGACGAGAATGCCGTCGACGAGGCCTACGTCGCTCGGGCCCGGCACTCCGAGGTCGAAGCCGATGGCGCGGCATCCCTCGACCACATCCGCCTCTTCGACCATCTCGCGGGTGGCGACGTCGGCCTTGTTGTAGACGCAGGCGATCCGCGTGTTCTGGTAGACGACGGCCTTCGCGTCGCGGTAGGCCCGTGCCGAGCCGTGCCACTGCAGGTGGTCGTCGGCGAGGTTGAGGCACACGCTCGCGTACGGCGAGAGCGCGCCCTCGCCGGTCTGCAGGGAGAGGTACCAGAGCTGATGGCTGGAGAGCTCGACGACGAGCACGTCGAAGCCGGCCGGGTCGCGCACAGCGTCGAGCACCGGCACGCCGATGTTGCCGACCGGTGCGGCGCGCAGTCCCCCGGCGACCAGCATCGAGGCGGTGAGGCGCGTCGTGGTCGTCTTGCCGTTGGTTCCCGTGATGAGCACCCAGTCGGCGGGCGAGCCGTCGGCACGGAGCACCTTGTCGCGCACGCGCCAGGCGAGCTCGACGTCGCCCCACAGGGCGATGCCCGACGCCTGCGCCCACCGGATGAGCGGGTGGTGCGGTGCGAACCCGGGAGACGCGACGATCACCTCGGGGGCGAACTCGACGAGGGCGGCGGGCACCTCCTGCAGCGGCTCGACGACCAGCCGCGCACCGATGACGGGCACGAGCCGCGCGTATTCTTCGGATGCCTTCTCGGTGACCACGAGCACGTCGGCGCCGAGCTCGGCGAGCGTGTCGGCGGCCGAGAACCCGGTCATCGAGAGGCCGAGCACGGCGACCCGCAGGCCGCGCCAGTCGGCGTGCCAGCTGCGCAGGGCGTCGAGGTCGCGCACGTCGCCGCTCATCCGGTCGTCGCCGCTCACACCGAGGCCAGCCATTCGACGTAGAAGAGCCCGACGCCGGTGACGGCGAGCATCCCCGCGATGATCCACATGCGCACGACGATCGTGATCTCGGGCCAGCCGCGCATCTCGAGGTGGTGGTGGAACGGACTCATCAGGAACAGCCGCTTGCCGCCGGTGGCCTTGAAGTACACGCGCTGCAGGATGACCGAGCCGGGGCCGATGATGAAGACGCCGGCGATGATGACCGAGAGGATCTCGGTACGCGAGAGCACCGCCATCGCGACGATGACGCCACCGATCGCCATCGACCCGACGTCGCCCATGAAGATCTTCGCCTTCGGGGCGTTCCACCACAGGAAGCCGACGAGCGCGCCGACGAACGACGCCGCGATGATCGTGAGGTCCATGGGGTCGCGGGTGTCGTAACAGGCCGCCTGGTAGGCGGCCACGAGCGCCTCCGACGTGCAGCGCTGCTGGAACTGCCAGAAGGTCACCAGGCTGTACGCCGAGATCGTGAAGATCCCCGCGCCGGTGGCGAGACCGTCGAGACCGTCGGTGAGGTTCGTGGCGTTCGACCAGGCGACGGAGAGGAACGAGATCCACACGAGGTAGGCGATCGACCCGATGATCGCGCCGAGGGCGAGGAACGACAGCATCGGGATGTCGCGGAAGAACGAGATGTACGGGGATGCCGGGGTCTGCGCGACCCGGTTGGGGAAGTTCAGCGCGACGATGCCGAACGGCACCGCGACGAGCACCTGGCCGACGACCTTGCGCCATCCGGACAGACCGAGGCTCCGCTGCTGGCGCACCTTCAGGTAGTCGTCGATGAAGCCGACGGCGCCGAGACCCACCATCATCCAGATGACGAGGAGGCCGGAGATCGAGGGCGGCGCTCCGCCGGTGAGCGTGCCGACGAGGTAGCCGACGATCGACCCGATGATGAAGATCACGCCGCCCATGGTGGGCGTGCCGCGCTTGGCCTGATGGTTCGGGTTGTGCGCGTTCTCCGGGGTGCGGATCACCTGCCCCCACCCGAGCTTCTCGAACAGCCGGATGAACAGCGGCGTGAGGAAGAGGGTGAAGGCGAGTGAGATCGTGGCAGCCGTCAGCAGGGATCTCACGAGAACGATTCTCCCAGACGATCGCCCAGATGACGCAGGCCCGCCGAGTTCGACGACTTCACCAGCACGCGGTCGCCGTCGCGCAGCTCACCGAGGAGGTACTCGTACGCCTCGTCGGCGGTCTCGAAGAACACCGCTTCGCCGTCCCACGATCCTTCGCCGACGGCGGCGAGATAGAGCCTGCGCGCGTCGCGGCCGACCACGACGATCCGCTCGATGCGCAGCCGCACCGCCTGCAGACCGATGCGGTCGTGCTCTTCGCCGGCGAACTCGCCCAGTTCGCTCATCGCGCCGAGCACCGCCACCTTGCGCTGGCCGGGCTCGGTGATCTGCGCGAGGGTGCGCAGCGCCGCCGACATCGAGTCGGGGCTCGCGTTGTAGGCGTCGTTGATGATCCGCACGCGCTCCGACCCGAGCGGCTGCATGCGCCAGCGCTCGGCGATCTCGACGGTCTCCAGGCGCGCCACGGCGTCCGGAAGCGACACGCCCAGCTCCCCCGCCGCGGCGATCGCGGCGAGGGCGTTCATGACGTGGTGCTCGCCGAGCACGCGCAGGTGCAGAGGCATCCGTTCCGCCCCGCGGACGATCACGCAGCGCGTTCCGGAGGCGGTGACCTCGACGTCTTCGGCGCGGATCTCGGCGCTCGGTCCGCGGCCGAACCAGCGCACGGCGGCGCCTCGCGCCTCGGCGACCGACGCCATCGCGGCGACGCGCGGATCGTCGGCGTTGAGCACGGCGACCCCGCCCGGGCGGATCGCCTCGACGAGCTCGGTCTTCGCCTTCTGCGTCGCCTCGACCCCGCCGAACCCGCCGGCGTGGGCGAGACCCACCATGAGCACGACGCCGACGTCGGGGGTGACGAGACCCGCGAGGCGCGCGATCTCCCCCGGGCCGGATGCCCCGAACTCGCTCACCAGGTAGCGCGTGGTCTCCAGGGCGCGCAGCATCGTCAGCGGGGCGCCGACCTCGTTGTTGTAGGAGCCGCGCGGGGCGATCGTCTCGCCCTCGTCCTGCAGGATGCGGGCGAGCAGGTTCTTGGTCGTCGTCTTGCCGTTCGAGCCGGTGATCCCGACGATCCGGAGCGCCCCGGCGGAGCGCACGCGCGCGACGACGGTGCGGGCGAGGTCGGCCAGCGCCTCGACGGCGTCTGCGACGACGATCTGGCTCACCGGGGCATCCTCGGGGGTCTCGACGAGGTGCTCGACGACCGCGAGCGCAGCGCCCGCCTCGGCGGCGGCGCCGACGAAACGGTGCCCGTCGGTGGCCTCGCCGGGCTTGGCGACGAAGATGTCGCCCGTCCCGATCACCCGGGAGTCGGTGTCGACGGCGCCGCTGACGACCGTCTCGGGCCCATCGCCCCCGGCGAGGTGAAGGGTTCCGCCGACGGCGTCGGCGATTTGTGAGAGGGTCATCCGGATCATGGCTGGGGGTTCCTCACGCGCACGGGGCGCGTCAATACATCACGGGCAGCAGCGGCGTCGCCGAGTTCGACGGCATGACGCGGTAGTGGGTGAGCACCTGCATCATGGCCTTCTTGAAGACGGACCGGTTCGCGGACGACATCCGGTTGGTCTTGGGCTCATCGAACAGCGTCAGAACAACGTACTGCGGATCGTCGGCGGGGGCGAACCCGGCGAGCGAGGTCATGTACAGCCCGTCCTTGTAGCCACCGGCACCATCGGGCACCTGCGCCGTTCCGGTCTTGACCGCCAGGCGGTAGCCGGGGATGTTGATGTCCTGCGCCAGCGTGCCCTGCGCGTAGACGTTCTCGAGCATCTGCGAGACCTGCGCCGCGGTGTCGGGCTTGATGACCTGCACGGGGTCGGGCTCGTCGGGAGTCACGACCGTGCCGTCGGGCTCGGTGCAGGATTCGACGAGGCTGGCCGGCAGCCGCACGCCGCCGTTCGCGATCGTCTGGAAGACGCTGACGACCTGGGTCGGGGTCACCGTGAACGCCTGACCGAACGTGGTCGTGTAGTAGGTCTGGTTGTCCCAGTCCTTCGAGTCGGACGAGAATCCGGCCGTCGGCGATCCCGACCAGTTCAGGGCGTCGCCGCCGCCCACTCCGAACCGCTGCAGATAGTCCTGACGCACATCGGCGGGCACGAGCGTGCCGAACTGGCTCATCGCGACGTTGGACGATTCGACGAGACCCCCGGTGAGGGTCAGGTTCTCGGTCGGGTGGCTCTCCGAGTCGTTGACGACGGCCCCGTTGGGGAACTCGATCCGGTCGGGCACCTCGACCGTCGAGGTCGGGGTGAGGCCGGCCTGCTCGATCGCGGTCGCGGCGGTCACCGGCTTGAACGTCGATCCGGGCTCGTACGCGACGCGCAGCAGGCGCGATCCGCGGTCATCGGGGGCCGAGGCGCCGGGGTCGTTCGGGTCGACGGTGGGGGTCTCCGCGATCGCGCGGATCTTGCCCGTCTTCACCTCCATCACCATGATCCCGCCCCAGTCGGCCTGATAATGGGCGGTCTCCTCGGCGATCAGCTGCTGCAGGTACCACTGCAGGTCGGTGTCGATCGTGAGCTTCAGCGTGCCGCCGTTGACGGCGGGGGTCTCGACCTCGGTGCCGGGGATGATGACCCCGTCCGCACCGCTCTGATAGGTGCGGGTGCCGTCGGTGGCGGCGAGGCACTGGTTCTGCAGGTCTTCAAGGCCCTCGAGGGGAGTGCCGTCCGACCCGACGAAGCCGAGGATGTTGCCGGCGACCGCACCGTCGGGGTAGGTGCGCGACGGATGCTGGGGGAACGACAGGAACGGCAGCGTGAGGTCCGCCAGTGCCCGGTACTCCTCCGTCGACACGTACTGCTTCACGTAGGCGAACCGCGACTCGGGGTTCTCCGCGACGGCGTCGTCGGCGACCTTCTGCACGTCGGCGGCCGACTGGCCGGTGACGGCCGCGATGCGCGCGGCGAGGTCGGGCCAGCCGATCATCTCCGGTTCGCCGTCGGCGCCCTTGACGACGTTGCCGTCGGCATCGGTCTTCGCGATCCCCTGCACGGCGAGCATGGGGTCGATCTGCACGTCGTAGAGCAGCGTGCTCGTGGCCAGCACCGTGCCGTTCGTGTCCACGATCTCGCCGCGGGCGCCGTAGAGGGTCTGCTTCGCGCCGGTCGCGAGCGACTGCGCGTCGTTGATGTGGTCGTTGGCGTTCACGACCTGGATGTCGACGAGACGCACGACGAAGGCGGCGAGGACCACCAGCACGATGGCGAGTGCGACGACGGAGCGACGGCGGGGGCTGCGAGTGGCGCGGGTCGTCATGATCTCAGTGTGTGGCGGGGGTCGGCAGACCGTCGGCGATGGCGGGGGGTGTCGATGTATCGGCGGCCGAGGCGGCGATCGCCTCGTCGGCGACGCTCTTTCCCGCGCCGATGCTCGCCGCCGGATCGGACACGAGGGGCACGCCGGCGACGAGCGCGTTCGCCACCGCCGCCTGGCTGAGGGCGTTGACCGAGCTCGCCCCGTTCGCTCCGGCGGCGGTGCCGATGATCGTCGCGTCGCTCAACCGCAGGAAGGTGGGCGCCTGACCGGTGACCATGCCGAGCGCCGATGCGTTGGCCGCCAAGTACTGCGGTGAGCTGAGGCCGGCGAGCGAGTCGGTGAGCATCTGCTTCTGGTAGTCGAGCGTGCGCTGCTGCGAGGTCAGTTCGGAGAGCTGGTACGACGCCTGCGTCGTGAGGATCGACAGCCCCATCTGCGCGGCGCCGATCAGCACCGCGCCGGCGACGGCGACGACCCCGTAGAGCATCCGCGGGCGTCGTGGACGACGATGCGATTCGGGGCGTTCGAGCGCCTGGAGGCGCCGCTCCCGCTCGGGCGTCCGCGGCGCGGACGCGCCGAGGTGATCGGTCAGCAGGTCGAACTCTGCGGGCGCGCTCATGCCGCCTCCCTCACACGTTCGGCGGCGCGCAGGCGCACCGGGGTGGCTCGCGGATTGCGCTCCTTCTCCTCGTCGGAGGCGAGCTCGGCGCCTTTGACGAGCAGGCGGAAGCGCGGCGCGTGCTCGGGCAGCTCCACGGGCAGCCCCGACGGGGCGGTGGAGGACGAGGCATCCGCGAACACCCGCTTGACGAGACGGTCCTCGAGTGACTGGTAGCTCATCACGACGACCCGTCCGCCGACCCGGAGCAGGTCCATCGAGGCGGGGATCGCCCGGTCGAGCACGGCCAGCTCGGCGTTGACCTCGATGCGCAGCGCCTGGAACACCCGCTTCGCGGGGTGGCCGCGCCCCTCGCGCTGCACGGCGGCGGGGGTCGCGGCGATCAGGATGTCGACGAGCCGTCCGGTGCGCTCGATCGGCGCGTCCGCGCGGGCGGCGATGATCGCGCGGGCGTAGCGGCCGGCGAGCTTCTCCTCGCCGTAGCGCTCGAAGATGCGGCGCAGGTCCCCCTCGCCGTAGGTCGCGACGATGTCGGCGGCGGTCGTGCCCGCGGTCTGGTCCATCCGCATGTCGAGCGGCGCGTCCTGCGCGTACGCGAAGCCGCGCGCCGCCTCGTCGAGCTGCAGCGACGAGACGCCGAGATCGAACAGCACGCCGTCGATGCGCGAGACGCCGGCGGATGCCACGGCGTCCGCGATCCCGTCGTACACGGTGTGCACGAGCGTGACCCGGTCGCCGAAGCGCGCCAGACGCTCCCCCGCGATGCGGAGCGCGTCGGTGTCGCGATCGAGGCCGATGAGCCGGATGTCGGGGAAGCGCTCGAGGAGCGCCTCGGAGTGCCCGCCCATGCCTTCGGTGGCATCGACGAGCACCGCGCCCGGCTGCGCGAGCGCGGGGGCGAGCAGCTCGACGCAGCGCTCGAGCATCACCGGGGTGTGGATGTCGGAGTGGCTCATGATGCGGGGGCCGTGACCCGTGGCCCTGATCCCCATCCGCCTGACCTGGCACCGGGGAAGTGTGTCAGGGCGTGCGGCTGGGAGTCACGGTCACGGGTCAGAAGAGGCCCGGGATCACCTCCTGCTCCATGTCCGAGTAGCTGTCCTCGTTGCTGTCGGCGTAGGCGTTCCACGCCTCTGCGTCCCAGATCTCGGCGTGCGCGCCGACACCGGTCACCACGAGCTCGCGCCCGAGGTTCGCGTAGGCGCGCAGGTGCGGCGGCAGGGTGATGCGGCTCTGGCTGTCGGGCTTCTCGTCGCTCGCGCCGGAGAGGAACATGCGCTGGAAGTCGCGCGCCTGCTTGTTGGTCAGCGGCGCCTCGCGGATCTTCTCGTAGACCCGCTCGAACTCCTTCGTGCTGAAGACGTAGAGGCAGCGCTCCTGACCGCGGGTGACGACCACGCCGTCACCGAGATCGGTGCGGAACTTGGCCGGCAGGATCACGCGTCCCTTGTCGTCGAGCTTGGGGGTGTAGGTGCCCAGCAGCATCCACGACCACCCCCCTTCGCTCCGGCCCGCCTCAGGTTCGCACCACTTTACTCCACTTCCCTCCACTTCACTATGCGTTTCTGCGCGAATCCTCGCCCAGCACGCAAAAAAACACCGACCCGAAGGTCGGTGCTTCTGTGTGAGCCGCCGTGCCGACGGCGTGCGGTCAGGTGCGCGCGATCAGCGCTCGCCCTGCCGCTTGTCCCATCGATCGTTCATGCGGTCCATGAACGACGACGACGGGCCGGTCTGCTTCTTGGCGCCGGCAGACGGCGTGCGCCCGGCGTGCGCGGCATCCGTCGCTCCCGCGCTGCGACGGGCGGGGGTCGCGGCGAGCACGACGCCGCCGACCATGGCGACGAAGGCGAGCACGCCCACGACGATGAGCCCGCTCGAGACACCGACGATCAGACCGCCGAGGCCCACGAGCACGAGGACCGTGCCGTACACGATGTTGCGGTAGCTGAGCGTCTGCCCGTCACGAGGCGCGCTGACGACGTCGGCGTCCTTGTTCATGAGATGGCGTTCCATCTCGTCGAGCAGGCGCTGCTCCTGTTCTGACAGCGGCATGCGTCCCCCTGACGGGTGTAGCGGGCGGGTCCCGTTACCCACGATTCTACGCGTGCACCCGAGAACTAGGCTAGGCCTGTGCAGGCTTCCGACGACCCGATCGAGGCAGTTTCCCAGCGACTGGCTAGCTTCGTGACAGACCAGAGCGCGACGTGGGCGTCCGAGGGAGCGGAAGCGGCCGGTTTCGTGCGTGCCGGCGCCGATGCGCTGACCGGCGGGAAGCGTCTGCGGGCGCGGTTCTGCCTGGCCGGATGGCAGGCCGTCGCCGAGACGCGCTCGACCGATGACTCCCCCGCCGTGCCCGGCGACGACGTCATCGCCGCCGCGGCCGCGCTCGAGATCTTCCACGCGGCGGCGCTCGTGCACGACGACCTCATCGACAACTCGGACACCCGCCGCGGGCGGCCCGCCGCGCACCGCGCCCTCGAGGCCGCGCACCGCGCGGCGGGCTGGGCGGGCGATGCCGCGGCGTTCGGCCGCTCGGGCGCGATCCTGCTCGGCGACCTGCTCGTCGCCTGGAGCGACGATCTGCTCGAGGCGGGCCTGCGCACCGCCGAGCACGCCGCGGCCGCGCGCGAGGTCTACGCGCTGATGCGTCGCGAGGTGACGGTCGGGCAGTTCCTCGACATCGCCGAGGAGGCCGCCTACGTGACGTCGCCCGACGACACGCACGCCGAGCGGGCGCTCCGGGTCGCGTCACTGAAGTCCGCGCGGTACTCCGTGCAGCATCCCCTCCTGCTCGGCGCGGCGCTGGCGGGCGCGGATGCCGCGCAGACGCGCGCGCTCTCGGCCTTCGGCCACCCGCTGGGGCTCGCCTTCCAGCTGCGCGACGACGTGCTCGGGGTCTTCGGCGACAGCGCCGTGACCGGAAAGCCGTCGGGCGACGACCTGCGCGAGGGCAAGCGCACGGTGCTCGTCGCCTACACCCGCGAATCGCTGGATGCCGGGGCGCGCGCGGCCTTCGACGCGCTGCTCGGTGACCCGTCGCTCGACGACGCCCAGATCACCGCTCTGCAGCAGACGATCCGCGATTCGGGCGCGCTCGACCGGGTCGAGGAGCTCATCTCGCGCAGCGCCGCCGAGGCCGACGACGCGCTCCGCGGCGCGGACCTCGGGACCGAGGCCACGCAGGGGCTGCTGCGGCTCTCGCGCGACGCCACCGCCCGCGCCGCCTGAGCGTCTCCTCCTGGTCAGGCGAGAGACTGCGCGACGCGGCGCACCTCGGCCTTGCGGCCGCGGCGGAGCGCGTCGATCGGCGCGGCGCCGATGGAGTCTTCCTCGGTGATCAGCCAGTCGATCAGCTCGTCGTCGCTGAACCCGGCATCCTGCAGCACGATCACGGTGCCGCGCAGCGAACCGAGCGGTTCGCCGTCGACGACGAACACCTCGGGCACCGCGAACACTCCGGTGCGCTTCGAGCCGACGAGGTGACGGTCATCAAGCAGGCGACGGATGCGGCCGAGCGGTTCGCCGAGCACCTCGACCAGGTCGGGCAGGGTGAGCCAGGCGGTCTCGACGACGGGGACGGATTCTTCGGTCACCCCTCCACTATCGCACCGTCTCCTCGCCCCGCGCGCGGGCGCCGAGATGAACTCTCGTCACACGAGTCACTTCGATCACGTCTCTATACACCCGTTGACATGAATGCCGTTCCGTGACACGGTGGCCGGGTCGAAAGAAGGGGGAGATTCTTGCGACCGACATCCGCACGCATCCGCCATGGCGTCACCACCACGACCGCCCTGGTCGGTTCGGTGTCGCTGGCGTTCACCGCCACGCCCGCCGCCGCACAGGCTCTGGCCACCGCGCACACTCCGTCCGCGGCACACCCGGGCCTCCGCCTGGCTGTCACGGTGCCGCCGCCGATGGCGACGCTGCGCGCCCTGGAGACCGCGCCGGCGGAGGTGACCGTCGTCCCCGGCGACACGGTCAGCGACATCGCCGCGCGCTGGGGCCTCGCCACCGCCGACGTGCTCGCGTGGAACGGGCTCGACTGGTCGAGCATCATCCACCCCGGCCAGCGCCTCAGGCTCGCGCCACCCGCGGGCGGCGCGAACGTCACGCCCGCGCCGGCCGCCGAGGCCGCACCCGCCGCCCCCGCGACCGCCGTCGCATCCCACACGGTCACCGGCGGCGACACCCTGTGGGCGATCGCGCAGGACGCCGGCGTCGGCCTCGCCGCGCTGCTCGAGGCCAACGGTCTGGAGCGCGGCTCGATCATCTACCCCGGACAGACCCTGCTGATCCCGGGCGCCGGCGGAGCGCAGCCCGCCGCGGCCGCACCCGCGGCGCCGGCGCCCGCCGAGGCATCCCCCGCTCCTGCCCCCGCGCCCGCGCCCGCGACACCACCCGCCGCGGCCGCTCCCGTCGTGCTCGACGCCGAGCAGATCGAGAACGCCCGCATCATCATCGAGGTGGGCCGCAGCCGCGGCGTGTCCGAACGCGGCATCGCGATCGCGCTGGCGACGGGCATGGTCGAGTCGTGGCTGCGGAACATCGACTGGGGCGACCGCGACTCGCTCGGGCTGTTCCAGCAGCGCCCGAGCACGGGGTGGGGCACCGAAGACGAGGTGCGCGACCCGTACCGGGCGGCGGCCGCCTTCTTCGGCGGCCCGGACGACCCCAACGGCACGGCCACGCGGGGCCTCCTGGACGTGCCGGGCTGGGAGGCGATGGACTTCGGCGCCGCCGCGCAGGCCGTGCAGATCTCGGCGCACCCCGAACGGTACGGTCCGTGGGAGCAGCAGGCTGAGGAGTGGCTCGCGACGCTCGGCTGAACGCGTGGCCCAGTCGAGCGAACCGCACACCGAGGTCGCGCGTGCGGTGAGCCGCTCCCCGGGCCTTCGGCATCCACTCCCTAGAATCACGTAGGTGAGCACGAGCCAGCAGACGGACCCGCTGATCGGCCGTCTGGTCGACGGCCGGTACCGCGTTCGTGCCCGCATCGCCCGTGGCGGCATGGCCACCGTCTACGTCGCGACCGATCTGCGCCTCGAGCGCCGCGTCGCGCTGAAGGTGATGCACAGCCACCTCTCCGATGACACCGTCTTCCAGGGACGCTTCATCCAGGAGGCCCGCGCCGCCGCGCGCCTGGCCGATCCGCACGTCGTCAACGTCTTCGACCAGGGCCAGGACGGCGAGATGGCCTATCTCGTCATGGAGTACCTGCCCGGCATCACGCTGCGCGACCTCCTGCGCGAGCAGCGGCGACTGTCGATCCCGCAGACGATCACGATCATGGATGCCGTGCTGTCGGGCCTCGCCGCCGCACACCGCGCCGGGATCGTGCACCGCGACGTGAAGCCCGAGAACGTGCTGCTCGCCGAAGACGGCCGCATCAAGATCGGCGACTTCGGGCTCGCCCGCGCGACGAGCGCGAACACCGCCACCGGGCAGATGCTGCTCGGCACGATCGCCTACCTCGCCCCCGAGCTCGTCACCCGGGGCACCGCGGATGCCCGGAGCGACATCTACGCCCTCGGGATCATGCTGTACGAGATGCTCGTCGGCGAGCAGCCGTACAAGGGCGAGCAGCCGATGCAGATCGCCTACCAGCACGCAACCGACTCGGTGCCGCGGCCGTCGGCGAAGAACCCGGGCGTGCCCGAGCAGCTCGACGAGCTCGTCATGTGGGCGACCGAGCGCGAACCCGACGAGCGTCCGTCCGACGCGCGTGCGATGCTCGACCGGCTGCGTGAGATCGAGAAGGAGCTCGGCGTCTTCCCGCACGTCGTGCGGACGCCCGCCCCGGGGCTCGTCGCCGTCGACGACGGCGTCGACTCGGGCGAGGTCACCAAGATCATGCCGGGCACGTTCACCGCGCCCACCGTCACCGACGACGTCGACAACGCGACGCTGCTGCGCCGCCGCGCGCGGCGGAACGCCGGCAAGGGCTGGTGGCTGCTGCTGCTCGTGGTGGTCCTCGCGGGGCTCGCGGGCGGAGCCGGCTGGTGGTTCGGCACGGGGCCGGGATCGCTCGTCGCCGTGCCCGACGTCGCGGGGCAGAGCTTCGACGAGGCATCCAGGACGCTCGCCGCACAGTCGCTCGTCGCCGTCCCGGGCGAGGACTACAGCCGTGATGTCGCGGCGGGCCTCGCCATCCGCACCGAACCGGGCACCGGGGAGCGGCTCGACAAGGACAGCCAGGTCACCGTCGTGATCTCTCTCGGCCCCGCATCGCACGACATCGGCGCACTGGCGGGCCTCAGCCTCGACGACGCCACGCGCATCCTCGACGAGCTCTACATCACGGCATCCGACGATCCGTCGCGCGTGTTCACCGACGCCCCGGCCGACCAGGTCGTGTCCGCGTCGATCACGCCGCCCGGCGGCGGCGACGCCGTCGACTGCA
Organism: Microbacterium sp. F2E; assembly: GCF_020905435.1. NCBI lineage: Bacteria > Bacillati > Actinomycetota > Actinomycetes > Micrococcales > Microbacteriaceae > Microbacterium > Microbacterium sp. F2E. The sequence goes on from NZ_JAJJIB010000008.1 coordinate 98,244, forward strand.
CGCAGGGATGCACCGCCCTCGAGGGGTCGACCGCGTCGTTCGAGGTCTCGGCGGGCGCGATCCCGGACGTCGCCGGCCGGAGCGTCGCCGACGCGACCTCGATCCTCGCCGATGTGATGCTCTCCGTCACCACCTCGGAGGAGTACAGCGACGACGTCGACAGCGGCCGCGTCGTGCGCGTCGACCACGGCGACGGCGTGCGCCCCGGCGACACCGTCACCCTCGTCGTCTCGAAGGGTCCGGAGCCGATCGAGGTCCCGGATGTCTCGGGGCAGACCGTCGCCGTCGCGATGCAGACACTGCGGGAAGCCGGCTTCGAGCCCGGCACCGCGCTGCCCGAGATCGTCTGGGGCATCTTCACCGTCGCGAGCACGAGCCCCGCCGCCGGCACGTCCCAGCTGCCCGGCACGAAGATCACCGTCCGCTCGACGGGCTGACCCGCCCCGCGCCGCGCCCCTCGATCCCACACCGAGAACGCGCGATAGCACCTCTCGGAGCCCGTTTGCGGTGCTATCGTGCGTTCTCGCGCGCGAGCGCGCGGGCGATCCGCGCGAGGAGGGCGCTCGGGTCGGGGACCAGGTCGTCCGCGCCGACGAGCATGACGTCGTAGCCGGCGTCCTGGAACAGCTGCACGCGGGTCAGGTCGCTCCGCCATCGCGAGCGCGAGGTGCGGTGCTCGTCGCCCTGGTACTCGATGAGGAGCCGCTGCCGCTCGTACCCGAGGTCGCTGTGCAGCACCCCCACCGCCGTCTTCACGGGGAGCTGCACCGCGGGCTCGGGCAGGCCCGCGTCGACGATGCGCAGGCGCAGCAGCGTCTCGCGGGGCGACTGCGCGCCCGGGCGGATGAGCGCCAGCGCTTCGCGCAGCGCGCGGGTGCCGCGGCCGCTTCGGGCGTCGACGGCGCGGGCGAGGTCTGCTGCCGTCGCGAGCGGCGGCAGCGTCGATCCCGTCGAGAGCCGCCGCTTGGTGGTCAGGTAGTCCCCCGCGGTCACGAGCGCGTCGCGGCCGAGCAGCATCCTCGGTTCCGTCGCGCCACGGGTCGCGAGATGGCACCAGGTCGCGAGGGGGCCGATCACCCGCAGCCCCGCGTGCACGCGGCGATCCGGGTCATCCGATGTCGATCGCCCGATGACGTGGTGGTGACGCACCGGCACCCGTCCGCCGACCGTGAGCACGTGCAGCGGCTCGATCGGCGCGTACCGCTGCGGAAGGGGGATGCTCCAGAGCCGGGCAGCGGTCAGATGGCTGAACCAGTGCTGCGGGCCGAGCGCCACCGACAGCGCCGCGCATCGATCGAGCAGATCATCGGATGCCTCGGTGACGTAGATCCCGTGGTGCGGGTGGCCGAGGTCGCGCCCGCGCAGCCGCCCGCGCCCGACGCCCGCCGCGCGCGCCTGGTCGGCGGTGAACGCGCGCCCGCCGAACCGTTCGTCGAACGGCGGCGGCAGCGGCGTCGAGCGGGTCATGCGCCCAGTGTCACCCCGAGCGCCCGCGCCGCGCGCGATCTGTCCACACCCCGCGCGAGAACGCACGATAGCACCGCTCCGGGGCGCGAAGAGGTGCTGTTGTGCGTTCTCGGCGCCGGGCGGCGCGGGGGCCGCGCGAAGGTCAGCGCTTTTCGAGCTCCTCGGCCACCAGGAAGGCGAGTTCGAGCGACTGCATGTGGTTCAGGCGCGGGTCGCACAGGCTCTCGTAGCGGGTCGCGAGGGTCGCCTCGTCGATCTGCTCCGAGCCACCCAGGCACTCGGTGACGTCGTCGCCCGTGAGCTCGACGTGGATGCCTCCGGGGAAGGTGCCCACGGCGCGGTGCGCCTCGAAGAACCCGCGCACCTCGTCGACGACGTCGTCGAAGCGGCGCGTCTTGTAACCGGTGGGCGTGGTGATGCCGTTGCCGTGCATCGGGTCGGTGACCCAGAGGGGCGTGGCACCGGCATCCTTCACCGCTTCGAGCAGCGGCGGCAGCGCGTCGCGGATCTTGCCTGCGCCCATGCGCGTGATGAACGTCAGCCGGCCGGGCTCGCGCTCGGGGTCGAGCTTGTCGATGAGCTCGAGCGCCGTCTCGGGCGAGGTCGAGGGTCCGAGCTTCACGCCGATGGGGTTGCGGATCTTCGAGAAGTAGTCGACGTGGGCGCCGTCGAGCTCACGCGTGCGCTCCCCGATCCACAGGAAGTGCGCCGCGGTGTTGTACGGCGTTCCGGTGCGCGAGTCGACGCGGGTCATCGGCCGCTCGTAGTCCATCAGCAGGCCTTCGTGGCCGGTGTAGAACTCGACGCGCTTGAGCTCGTCGAAGTCGGCGCCGGCCGCCTCCATGAACTTGATCGCCCGGTCGATCTCGGTCGCGAGGCGCTCGTACTGCTGGTTCGCCGGGTTCTGCGCGAAGCCCTTGTTCCACGAGTGCACCTCGCGGAGGTCGGCGAAGCCGCCCTGCGTGAACGCGCGGATGAGATTGATGGTGGATGCCGCGGTGTGGTAGCCCTTCAGCAGCCGGGCCGGGTCGGGCTGGCGCGACAGCTCGGTGAAGTCGTAGCCGTTGACGATGTCGCCGCGGTAGGCGGGCAGCGTCACATCGCCGCGGGTCTCGGTGTCACTCGAGCGGGGCTTGGCGAACTGACCCGCCATGCGCCCCATCTTCACGACCGGCATGGATGCCCCGTAGGTCAGCACGACCGCCATCTGCAGCACCGTCTTGATGCGGTTGCGGATCTGCTCGGCCGTCGCGCCGGCGAAGGTCTCGGCGCAGTCGCCGCCCTGCAGCAGGAACGCCTGTCCGGCGGCCGCCTTCGCGAGCCGGTCGCGGAGGTTGTCGACCTCACCGGCGAACACGAGGGGCGGGAGCGACGCGATCTCGGCCGACACCGCGGCCACGGCGTCGAGGTCGGTCCAGCTCGGCTGCTGCTTGATCGGGAGCGTGCGCCAGTGATCCAGGTCGGCGTGCAGGGTGGGCATCCGGCCAGTCTAGTGGCGCCGCGAGAGGGTCGGATGCCGCGTGACGACGGCGATCAGGCGGCTTTCGAGCCCGCCTTCGCCGCGGTCTGCGCGGCGGCGGCGCGGTCTTTCACCGTCGAGGCGTACACGTCGGCGTACTGCTGCTCGCCGAGCCGCTGCAGCGCGACCATGATCTCGTCGGTCACCGAGCGCAGCACGAAGCGGTCGGACTCCATGCCGTGGAAGCGCGAGAAGTCGAGTGGTTCGCCGATCACCATGCCGACGCGCCCGATCCGCGGGATCGATCGGCCGATGGGCATGATCTCCCCCGTGTCGACCATGACGACGGGGACGACCGGCACGCGCGCCTCCAGCGCCATGCGCGCCAGGCCGGTGCGGCCACGGTAGAGCTTGCCGTCGGGGCTGCGGGTGCCCTCCGGATAGATGCCGAGCAGGTCGCCGCGGCCGAGCACCTGCAGCCCGGTGTTCAGGGAGTCCTCCGACGCCTTCCCGCCCGTGCGGTCGATGGGGATCTGCCCCGACGCCTTCATGAACATGCGGGTCGCCCAGCCTTTGAGGCCCTTGCCGGTGAAGTAGTCGCTCTTGGCGAGGAAGCTCATCGGGCGGTCGATCATGAGGGGCAGGAAGATCGAGTCGCTCACCGAGAGATGGTTCGAGGCGAGGATGGCCGCCCCGGATGCCGGGACGTTCGAGCGCCCGACGATCCACGGCCGGAAGATCGCCTTCACGATCGGGCCGATGACCACGTACTTCATGAACCAGTAGAACATCAGCGGCGCCCCAGACCGCCCGCGGCACTCGCGGCGGCGACCTCCGCCGTCGAACGGAGGCCGGCGAGGTCGGCGACGCCCACCAGTCCGGCGTCGTTGCCGAGGCTCGCCGTCACGAATCGGGCCGTGGGTCGCTCGCCGAAGCCCGGCAGCGACGTGTCGTAGGCGAGGCGGGTGGGCTCGAGCAGCGCATCACCGAGCTCGGCAACACCGCCGCCGACGACGATCAGGTCGGGGTCGAGCACCGCCTGGAACGCGCCGCAGGCCTCGCCGAGGGCGGTCGCCACGCGACGCACCGCCTCGAGGGCGCCCTCGTCGCCTTCATCGAGCAGCAGCGCGAGATCGGCGCCTGGCACGATCCCGGCGGCGTTCCGACGGGCCGCGACCCGCGCGCCGACACCGCCGGCGTCGGCGATGTCGGAGAGCTCGCGCTGCAGCGCGCGGCCGGACGCATACTGCTCCAGGCATCCGTTCTGCCCGCACCCGCAGGGCCGGCCGCCGCGGACGAAGCGCAGGTGGCCGAGCTCGGCGGCGCTGCCGTTCGCGCCGATGAGCAGGTGGCCGTCCGTGATGACGGCGCCGCCGACGCCCGTACCGAGGGTGACCATGACCATGTCGGTCGAACCGCGGCCCGCACCGAACCGGTACTCGCCCCAGCCCGCGGCGTTCGCGTCGTTCTCGAGGGTCACCGGGCGGCCGATGAGCGCCTCAAACTGCGCGCGCAGCGGGGCGTTGTGCCAGTCGATGTTGGGCGCGTGCAGCATGACGGATCGGCTGCGATCGATGTATCCCGCCGCGGCGACGCCGACGGCGTTCACCTCGTGGCGCGCGGCGAGCTCGGCGACCATGTCGGCCACGGCTCGCGCGAGCGCGTCGGTGTCGGTCGGAGTGGGCACCCGCAACCGCTCGAGAATCCGCCCGTCGGGCGCGACGACGCCGCCCGCGATCTTGGTGCCACCGATGTCGATGCCGACGTTGAGCACGACACTCCTCTCCCACCGCCCGGATGCCCCGCGCACTCCTCGTGCGGGGTCGCACGGCATCCGAGAGTCTAGTGTGGGAGCCACAGTTCTCCGGGGTCCCGTCGCCGGGTCTGATCCTGGGCGAGCCCGCCGCGAGACTGAGTGTCAGCACCCGTTAGACTCGATTCCACCCGTCACCTCGACGTCACCCGGTACCGAAGGAGTTGCCGCCCCATGAGCGCCGCCGTCCAGTTCGAAGTTCCCGCCGTCGTGCCTGCCGACCCGAACGCCAACATCGCCGATCTGCTCGTCGAGCGGGTGCGCGCGACCCCGTCGCTCGCCCTGTTCGCCGTGCCCGAGGGCGCCGGCTGGCGCGACATCACCGCCGCGGAGTTCCAGCGCCAGGTGATCGAGCTCGCGAAGGGGTTCGTCGCCGCGGGCATCGAGCCGGGCGACAAGGTCGCCTTCATCGCCCGCACCACCTACGAGTGGTCGCTCGTCGACTTCGCGCTCTTCTTCGCCGGGGCTGTGATGGTGCCCGTCTACGAGACGAGCTCCGCCGCGCAGATCAGCTGGATCGTCTCCGACTCCGGCGCGATCGCCGTGCTCTCCGAGTCGGAGGAGCACGCCGCCCGCGTCGCCGAGGTGCGGGACGAGCTCCCCCTCGTGCGCGACACCTGGAGCATGGCATCCGGTGCCCTCGACACCCTGCGCGCCGGCGGCGTCTCGGTCGACGACGGCGAGATCGAGCGCCGCCGCGGCCTCGCCGTCGGCTCCGACATCGCGACCCTCATCTACACGTCCGGATCGACCGGTCGGCCGAAGGGATGCGTGCTCACGCACAGCAACTTCGTCGAGCTGGCCCGCAACTCCGCCACGTCGCTCGAAGAGGTCGTGAACACACCCGGCGCCTCGACGCTGCTGTTCATCACGACGGCGCACGTGTTCGCGCGCTTCATCTCGATCCTCGACGTGCACGCCGGCGTCAAGACGGGCCACCAGCCCGACACCAAGCAGCTACTGCCGGCGCTCGGCTCCTTCCAGCCGACGTTCCTCCTCGCCGTGCCGCGCGTGTTCGAGAAGGTCTACAACTCGGCCGAGCAGAAGGCCGAGGCGGGCGGCAAGGGCAAGATCTTCCGCGCCGCCGCCGCGACCGCCGTCGAGCACTCCGCGCTCCTGCAGGACGGCAAGAAGGTGCCGCTGTTGACCAAGATCAAGTTCGCGCTGTTCGACAAGCTCGTCTACAGCAAGCTGCGCGAGGCGATGGGCGGGCGCGTCACGTACGCCGTGTCGGGCTCGGCGCCGCTCGGCCCGCGACTCGGCCACTTCTTCCACAGCCTCGGCGTGACGATCCTCGAGGGCTACGGCCTCACCGAGACGACCGCCCCCGCGACCGTGAACACTCCCGAGAAGGCGAAGATCGGCACCATCGGTCCGGTGCTGCCGGGTGTCGGCGTGCGCCTCGCCGAGGACGGCGAGATCGAGGTGCGCGGCATCAACGTCTTCAAGGAGTACTGGCGCAACCCCGAGGCGACCGCGGCCGCCTTCGACGGCGACTGGTTCAAGACCGGCGACCTCGGCTCGTTCGACGACGAGGGGTTCCTCTCGATCACCGGCCGCAAGAAGGAGATCATCGTCACCGCGGGCGGCAAGAACGTCGCGCCGGCCGCGCTCGAAGACCCGATCCGCGCGAACCCGATCGTCGGGCAGGTCGTCGTCGTCGGCGACCAGAAGCCCTTCATCGCGGCGCTCGTGACGCTCGACCCCGAGATGCTGCCCACGTGGCTCTCCAACAACGGGCTGCCGGCCGACATGTCGCTCGAAGAGGCGGCGAAGAACCCGAAGGTGCGTGACGAGGTGCAGCTGGCGGTCGACCGCGCGAACAAGTCGGTCTCGCGCGCCGAGTCGATCCGCAAGTTCACGATCCTGCCCGTCGAGTGGACCGAGGGCAGCGGCCACCTGACGCCGAAGATGAGCATCAAGCGCGGGGTCATCCTCGACGACTTCGCCGACGCCGTCGACGAGATCTACACCGTGCCGGTCAACACCACGAACGTGTCGCTCGGCTGACACGCCTCACCGGATCGGGGACCGCGCGGGAGACCGCCGGTCCCCGTTCCGTCTCCCGTCGCCGCGGGGCGCCGCGCGGCTCAGAACCAGGAGCTCTCGCGCACCTCGCGCATCGCCGTCTTGCGGTCGGCGGGGCTGAGGCGCGAGAGGTACAGCATGCCGTCGAGGTGATCGGTCTCGTGCTGCAGCGCCTGGGCGAGCAGCCCGTCGCCCTCGAGCACGATGTCGTTGCCGTCGAGGTCGATGCCGGTGACGCGCGCCCACGGGTGGCGGAGCGCGTCGTGCCAGAGGCCGGGCACCGACAGGCATCCCTCCCCCACCGGCTGCGGCTCGCCGCGCACTTCGGCGAGCATCGGGTTCAGCACGTACCCGATGTCGCCGTCGATGTTGTAGCTGAAGGCGCGCAGCGCGACACCGATCTGCGGCGCCGCGACCCCCGCACGACCGGGCAGCTCGACCGTGTCGACGAGGTCGGTCACGAGAGCGCGCACGCCCTCGTCGATCACGTCGATCGGTGCGCTGACGGCGCGGAGCACGGGGTCGCCGAAGAGGCGGATCTCGCGAACGGCCATCAGGCGGCGACCGACGAGGCGCGCAGACCCTCGACGACGATCGCGGCGAGCTCGCGCGCGGCGTCGCGGGTCTCGGGCTGCAGGTCGCGGAACGAGATCGCGCTGCCCGACGCGATGTGCGGGTCGTAGGGCAGGCGGACGACGGCGCGCACCCGGCTGCGGAAGTGCGCGTCGAGCTCGTCGGCGCGCACGAGCGCCGCGCCGGGACGGGAGGTGTTCAGCACCACGACGGCGGAGCGCACGCGCTCGGCGTAGCCGTTCGACTCGAGCCAGGTGAGCGTCTCCGACGCGAGGCGGGCCTCGTCGATGCTCAGCCCCGCGACGATGACGAGCTCGTCGGCGTGCTCGAGGGTCGCCTCCATGACCGAGTGCACGATGCCCGTGCCGGTGTCGGTGAGCACGACCGAGTAGAAGTGCGCCGCGACCTCGGCGACGTCGCGGTAGTCGGCGTCGCTGAATGCCTCGGACACGTGCGGGTCGGCGTCGGAGGCGAGCACGTCGAGGCGCGTGTGGTCGCGCGCGACGATCTGCGAGATGTCGTTGAAGCCGTGCACGTCGCCGCGCGCCCGCACGAGGTCGCGCACGGTCTTGCCGCTCGTGCGCCCGACCCGCTCGGCGAGGGTGCCGCGGTCCGGGTTCGCGTCGACGGCGATGATGCGATCCTCACGGGCATCCGCGAGCGCCATGCCGAGGAGCGTCGTGACGGTCGTCTTGCCGACGCCGCCCTTGCGCGAGAGGACGGGCACGAACCGCGCGCCGCCGGACAGCGGCGCGGCGATGCGATCGTCGAGCTGTTTGCGCGCGCGGGCGCGCTTGCTGTCGCCGAGGTTGATGCGCCGGCCCGACAGCGTGTAGACGAGGTGCCGCCACGCACCCTCCGGCTCGGGCCGGACGACGTGCGCGGGGTCGAGCAGGCGGTCGGCGGTGAGCAGGTCGGAGCTCTCGCGGTCGACCTCGAAGTCGCCGAGTCGGCGCGACTGCAGCGTGATCTCGGAGGTGCGCGGGCGCACCCGCTCGTGGTGGTCGAGCTCGGCGCGGGACGCGTCGGAGGCGGCGGGCGCGGTCGCCGAGGTGGATGCCACGGAGGAGGATGCCTGAGCCGCGGCCGCGGTCTTCGGTGCGGGAGCGGTCTTCGCCGCGGCTGGCGATGCGGCCGCGGCCGCCGACACCGACGCCTTCGGCGCGGGCTCCGCGGAGGCCGTGGAGACGGATGCCACGGGCACCGCCGTCGTCGCGGGGGCCTCGCCCCGCACCTCGTCGCGCTCGGCCGGCGGCTGCTCGAGCTGCACGAGCGTCACGTCCTCGCCGCGCACGACGTCGTCGTCGAAGTCGTCCTCTTCGTCGAAGGCCGTCGGCAGCGTCACCTCGACCTGCGCGGTCGCCCCCTCGACGATGCCGATGCCGGTCGTCTCCGTGCCGTCGGTCGTGGCCAGCACGCCGTTGTCGGCGTTCTCGCCCTCGTTCTCGTTACGCTCAGGCGCCACGTTCCACACTCCAGATCACTCGTGGACGCCGTGCGCCCCCGCCCCAGGCTAGTCGGCGGGTCGGAGGACGAGCAAAAGATCTCCCGCTTCGACCGGGGCCGTGCCCGAGACGACGGTACGCTCGACGACGCCCGCGACCGGAGCCGTGATCGCCGCCTCCATCTTCATCGCCTCGATGGATGCCACGGCCTGACCCGCCTGCACCTTGTCGCCGACGGCGACCTTCACGGTCACCGCGCCCGAGAAGGGCGCCGCCACCTGGCCGGGCTTGGACGTGTCGGCGCGCTCGGCGCGACGGGTCTCGACGGCGATGCTGCGGTCGCGCACGAACACGGGACGCAACTGCCCGTTGAGCGTCGTCATGACGGTGCGCATGCCGGCGGCATCCGGTTCGCCGATCGCCTCGAGCCCGACGTAGAGCTGCACGCCGGGGTCGATCTCGGCGACGTGCTCCTCGCCCGGCTTCAGGCCGTAGAAGTAGTCGGGCGTGCCGAGGGCCGACAGGTCGCCGAACTCCGCGCGTAGCTGCTCGAACTCGCGGGCGGGCGCCGGGAAGAGTAGCCGGTTGAGCGTCTGGCGGCGCTCGGCCGCGTCGCCGGCGAGCCCGCTCTCCTCGTCGGCGGTGAGCGGCGGGACCTCCACCGTCACCTCACGGCCCGCGAGCACCTTCGAGCGGAACGGCTCGGGCCACCCGCCAGGGAGGTCGCCGAGTTCACCGGCCATGAAGCCCACGACCGAGTCGGGGATGTCGTAGGCCTGCGGGTTCTCCTCGAAGTCGGCCGGGTCGGCGTTCGCCGCGACGAGCGCGAGGGCGAGATCGCCGACCACCTTCGACGACGGCGTCACCTTCGGGATGCGCCCGAGAATGCGGTCGGCGGCGGCGTACATGTCCTCGATGCGCTCGAACTGGTCGGCGAGGCCGAGCGCGATCGCCTGCTGGCGCAGGTTCGAGAGCTGGCCACCGGGGATCTCGTGGTGGTAGACGCGCCCGGTGGGGCCCGGCAGGCCCGACTCGAACGGGCGGTACAGGTGACGCACCGCCTCCCAGTAGGGCTCGAGGGCGCTGACCGCGTCGAGGTCGAGGCCCGTGTCGCGCTCGGTGTGCGCGAGGGCGGCGACGATGGCCGAGAGCGAGGGCTGGCTCGTCGTTCCGGCGAGGGGCGCGGCCGCGGCATCCACCGCATCGGCCCCGGCCGCGCTCGCGGCGAGGAGCGTCGCGAGCTGACCTCCGGCGGTGTCGTGCGTGTGCACGTGCACCGGCAGGTCGAACCGTTCGCGGAGCGCCGTGACGAGCCGCGCCGCCGCGGCGGGCCGGAGGAGCCCCGCCATGTCCTTGATCGCGAGGATGTGCGCCCCGGATGCCGCGATGCGGTCGGCCAGGCGCAGATAGTAGTCCAGGGTGTAGAGCGACTCGGCGGGGTCGAGGAGGTCGGAGGTGTAGCAGACCGCCACCTCGGCCACCGCGGTGCCGGTCTCGAGCACCGCCGAGATCGCCGGCAGCATCTGGTCGACGTCGTTCAGCGCGTCGAAGATGCGGAAGATGTCGACGCCGGTCGCCGCCGCCTCGGCGACGAAGGCATCCGTCACCGCCGTCGGCCGCGGCGTGTAGCCGACGGTGTTGCGCCCGCGCAGCAGCATCTGGATCGGGATGTTCGGCATCGCGTCGCGGAGCGCCTCGAGGCGCTCCCACGGGTCTTCGGCGAGGAACCGCAGCGCGACGTCGTAGGTCGCTCCGCCCCACGCCTCGACCGAGAGCAGCTGCGGGGTCATCCGGGCCACGTGCGGTCCGACGCGCACGAGGTCGCGCGTGCGCACCCGGGTGGCGAGGAGCGACTGGTGCGCGTCGCGGAACGTCGTCTCGGTGACCGCGAGGGCGGTCTGGGCGCGCAGCGCCTGGGCGAACCCAGCGGGGCCGAGCTCGCGCAGCACGTCACGCCCGCCGCGCGGCGGCGGCGCCTGCAGATCGATCTGCGGCAGCTTGCTGCCCGGCGAGACCGACAGCGGCTTCTCGCCGTAGGGCTGGTTCACGGTCACGTCGGCGAGCCACTTGAGCAGCTTCGTGGCGCGGTCGCGGGAGGGGTTGCGGGTGAGCAGCTCGGGCCGCTCGTCGATGAACGAGGTCGACACGTCGCCCGCGACGAAGGCGGCGTCGTCGAGCACCGCGCGCAGGAACGGGATGTTCGTCGAGACGCCGCGGATGCGGAACTCCGCGAGCGCCCGCCGCGCCCGGGCGACCGCGGCCGGGAAGTCGCGCCCGCGGCAGGTGAGCTTGGCGAGCATCGAGTCGAAGTGCGGGCTGATCTGCGAGCCCGCCGCCGTCGTGCCGCCGTCGAGGCGGATGCCGGCGCCGCCGGGCGAGCGGTACGTGGTGATGCGTCCGGTGTCGGGACGGAAGCCCTGCGAGGGGTCTTCCGTCGTGATGCGGCACTGCAGGGCCGCGCCGCGCAGGTGGATGTTCTCCTGGTGGAGGCCGAGGTCGGCGAGGGTCTCCCCCGCCGCGATCCGGATCTGCGACTGCACGAGGTCGACGTCGGTGACCTCCTCGGTCACGGTGTGCTCGACCTGGATGCGCGGGTTCATCTCGATGAAGACGACCTCGCCGGTGCGCGGCCCGGCCGTCTCGAGGAGGAACTCCACCGTGCCGGCGTTCTCGTACCCGATCGACCGGGCGAACGCGACGGCGTGGGCGTGCAGGCTTGCGGCGATCTCCGGGTCGAGGTTCGGCGCGGGCGCGATCTCGATGACCTTCTGGTGGCGGCGCTGCACCGAGCAGTCGCGCTCGAACAGGTGCACGGTCTCCCCCGTGGCATCCGCGAGGATCTGCACCTCGATGTGCCGGGGGCGCAGCACCGCCTGCTCGAGGAAGACGCGCCCATCGCCGAAGGCCGCCTCGGCCTCGCGCGACGCCTCGGCGATCGCGGGCGGCAGCTCTCCGGCGGTCTCGACGCGGCGCATGCCGCGGCCGCCGCCGCCGGCGACCGCCTTGACGAAGATGGGGAAGCCGATCTCCTCGGCCTGGGCGACGAGGCTGTCGACGTCGTCGGATGCCTCGGTGGAGCGCAGCACCGGGACGCCGGCCGCAATGGCGTGGTGCTTCGCGGTCACCTTGTTGCCGGCCATCTCGAGCGCGCGGGCGGGCGGTCCGATGAACACGATGCCGTTCTCGGCCGCTCGGGCGGCGAGGTCGGGGTTCTCCGACAGGAAACCATAGCCGGGGTAGATCGCGTCGGCCCCGGCGGCGAGCGCCACGCGGATGATCTCGTCGATGTCGAGGTAGGCGCGCACCGGATGCCCGGGCTCGCCGATCTCATACGACTCGTCGGCCTTCTGCCGGTGCAGCGACCCCCGGTCCTCCCAGGGGAAGACGGCGACCGTGCGGGCGCCCAGTTCGACGGCGGCGCGGAACCCTCGGATGGCGATTTCGCCACGGTTCGCGACCAGGATCTTTCGGAACATGCTCACCTCTTACGGAGAGGCCGGCGTGCGACATCACACGCCGGGGGTGCCAAGTGGACAGCTGAGTGTCCTCACAGCCTAGGGGACGGTAACGTAGAGCCTCGTGCACGTACTTTCCGTCTCCTCACTCAAGGGGGGTGTCGGCAAGACGACCGTCACGCTCGGCCTCGCCTCTGCGGCGTTCGCCCGCGGCGTGCGGACTCTCGTCGTCGACCTCGACCCGCAGTCCGACGTGTCGACGGGCATGGACATCCAGGTCGCCGGGCGCCTGAACGTCGCCGACGTGCTCGCCAACCCCAAGGAGAAGGTCGTCCGTCAGGCGATCACCTCGAGCGGCTGGGCGAAGGTGCACGCGGGCACGATCGACGTGATGATCGGCAGCCCCTCGGCGATCAACTTCGACGGCCCGCACCCGAGCGTGCGCGACGTGTGGAAGCTGGAGGAGGCCCTCGCCACGATCGAGGTCGACTACGACCTCGTGCTGATCGACTGCGCGCCGTCGCTCAACGCGCTCACCCGCACCGCGTGGGCGGCGTCGGACCGCGTCATCGTCGTCACCGAGCCCGGCCTGTTCTCGGTGGCTGCCGCCGACCGGGCGCTCCGCGCGATCGAGGAGATCCGCCGCGGCCTGTCGCCACGCCTGCAGCCCCTCGGCATCGTCGTCAACCGCGTGCGTCCACAGTCGATCGAGCACCAGTTCCGCATCAAGGAGCTCCGCGACATGTTCGGGCCGCTCGTGCTCTCTCCGCAGCTGCCCGAGCGCACCTCGCTGCAGCAGGCGCAGGGCGCGGCGAAGCCCCTGCACATCTGGCCGGGCGACTCCGCTCAGGAGCTCGCCGGCGACTTCGACGCGCTGCTCGACCGCGTCATGCGCACCGGACGCATCGCGGCCGGCGAACAGCGCGCCTGATCGCTTCCGATCCGCTCACGCGGCTCGGCGATCCCTGATGTCGTGACCGGCTGACGCCGACGCGCGCCGTCAGGCGGAGCGGACGGCGCGGCGTGCCGCGAGTTCGTCGACCGGGTCGGGCGCCTGCGGGTCGAAGTCGAGCAGGGTCGACTCCACCTCGTGCAGCACCTTGCCGACGGCGATGCCGAACACTCCCTGGCCGCGGCTGACGAGGTCGATGACCTCGTCGTTCGACGTGCACAGGTACACCGAGGCGCCGTCGCTCATGAGCGTCGTACCCGCAAGATCGCGGATGCCCGCGGCGCGCAGCTGGTCGACGGCGGTGCGGATCTGCTGCAGCGAGATGCCGGTGTCGAGCAGGCGCTTGACGAGCTTCAGAACGAGGATGTCGCGGAAGCCGTACAGCCGCTGCGAGCCTGAGCCCTTCGCCCCGCGGACGGTGGGCTGCACCAGCTCGGTACGGGCCCAATAGTCGAGCTGGCGGTAGGTGATGCCGGCCGCGCGAGCGGCGACCGCACCGCGATAGCCGACCTCGTCGTCCATCTGCGGCAGCCCGTCGGTGAACAGCAGCTCGGACCCGAACTGCGCGTCACCGGGCACGTCATGCTCGCTCATTTGCGCCTCCAGCCGATGTGCTTCCACGGTAGATCAGAGGTGCCTCACCGGCAACGACATCCGCATTCGGGCCGTCGGCGTGTCGCGCCGCGCTCACGGCGCGAGCCGGTCGAGCGCCGCGGTCACGAACGCCGCGCGCACCTCGTCGAGTCGGCGCAGCAGCTCGGGGGCGAGTTCGTTCGCCCGCGCCCGCGAGGCGGCGTCGGTGCGGCGCAGGAGCGGCGCGAGCGCGCTGCCGACGAGGGCGACCTCGCGTTCGGCGGCCTGCCGCATGCCGCGGACGTGCCGTGGCTGGATGCCATGGGCGCCCAGCGCCACGAGGGCTCGCAGGAGGGTCAGGGCGCGCTCGTCGTAGCTCTCCCCCGCGGTCACGAGGCCGGCGCTCACGGCGCCTTCGAGAAGCGCGGGCGACGCCCCCGCGGTGGCGAGCAGCTCGTCGCGGCGGTAACGGCGCGGTGCCTCGAGGATCGACGGCGGCAGCACGACGCCCTCCTCGCCGTCGTGGGCGTCGAGGTACTCGCGGATGCGTGCCAGCTTGAAGTCATGGTCGCGCTGCAGCGTGAGCGCGGTGCGCAGGCGCGCGACGTCGGACGGCGAGAACTTGCGGTAGCCGGCTTCGGTGCGCAGCGGCGTGACGAGCCCCTGCTCCTCGAGGTAGCGGAGCTTGCTCGCGCTGAGCTCGGGGAACTCCGGCGTCAGACGTGCGAGCACCTGACCGATGCTCAGGTGCCCCGCGGCCGCCGAGCGTCCGCGGGGTGAGGCTGCCGGCGTCACGCCCCAGCCACCGCTGCGCGGTCGGCGGGCGAGAGGAAGAAGTTCAGGCGGAACTTGCCGATGCGAAGCTCCGCGCCGTCGTCGAGCACGGCGCGGTCGACCCGCTCGCCGTTGACGTAGGTGCCGTTGAGCGAGCGCTGGTCGACGAGTTCGAAGAAGCCGCCCGTGCGGGTGACCTCGGCGTGCCGGCGGGAGACCGTCACATCGTCGAAGAAGATGTCCGCTTCGGGGTGGCGCCCGATCGTCGTCACATCGGTGTCGAGCAGGTAGCGCGCGCCCGCGGTCGGGCCGGAGCGCACGAGCAGCAGCGCCGCGCGCTCGGGGAGGGCCGCGATCGCCTCGAGCTCGGCGTCGGTCAGATCACTGCCGAACGGGGTGAAGGACAGGTCGGAGTCGTGCCCGAAGGTCTGCGTGGTATCCACGGAGCGCGCCGCACCCGCATCGCGTCGGATGTCTTCGGCGCCTCGTACGGCGCCCGTCTCGTTCTCGTTCACGGCGTCCTCCTCCCTCTTCACCCTAACGGATCGGCCCGTCCCGCGAACCCCTCGCGGGCTGCCCGCGCCCCACCGAATGTTGCTCCGTGTGTCGCTCGGTGCGCGGCGGGCGACGCGCCCGACGTACCGTGAAGTCTCACGATCGCCGTACCGACCGAAGGAGCACCCCGTGTCCACGCCCCGCAACCGCCTCGAGACCACCCCGGTGCGTCAGGGCGCGGTCTGCATGTGCGTGCACGGCCGGGCCTGCTCCTCGTTCGCTCCCGGGCACGCCGTGCACCTCATCCAGGCGCGCCTGGCCTCGGCGACGCCCGGCGAATGGCTCGACGCGATCGTGACCACGGTGGATGCCGCGGAGGGCAGCCTGCTGCTGCACACGCTCGATGGCGCGCCGCTGGCGCTGTGGAGCGGCGCGGGCGCCGCCCATCACCTCGTGCCGGGCACCCCGGTCGCCTTCCACCCGCGCTACCACGCCCTCTCGGTGGGCGGGCACCTCTTCAACTGCCTCGCGCTCTGAGCGATCGAGGCATCGCTCACGTCCGGTGAGCTCCCAGCCCGCTGGGCTCAGGCCATCATGGCTTCCTTGACCGCCATGCAGGCGTCCATGCACGCGCGGCACGCGTCGGCACACATCGCGCAGACGGGGCTCTCGTCGGCGTGCGCGCGACACTCGTCCTCGCACATCTGACACATCGCGATGCAGGCGTCGAGCATCGCCATCATCACCGGCGCGGTCATCCCCTGCATGCGCAGCATCGAGCGCATCATCGTGTGGCACATGTCGGCGCAGTTCATGCACGCCGGAGCGCAGTCCATCAGCTGCGTCGAGCAGACCGTGCAGGCCTGCTCGACAGCAGCACAGGCATCCATGCACGCCTGCATCATCGCCATGTCCATCGCCGCCATGCCGTCCATCGCCATCATGCCCTCGGACATGGCGTCCATCATCATGGAGTCCATCTCGCACCCGCTCTCGATCGGAGACGGGCACCGGGACCTGCGATCGTCAACGGGGTCGCAGGCCGCCCGCCTGCCGCCACCGTACCGCGCACGGCCGCGGCGCGACAGGCTCGCCTAGGCTTGGGCGGGTGATGTCACACAGAATTCACACGCCGCGTCCATTCTCCGCCGCCACCGCTCTTCTCGCCCTCATCGTGGGCTTCGCGCTGACACTCGTCGCCTCGCCGGCCTTCGCGCACGACGAGCTGATCGGCTCGTCACCGGCGGCGGGCAGCGAGGTCGACGCCCTGCCGGCCGAGATCACCCTCACCTTCAGCGGCGTGCTCATCGACGGGGCGGGCACGACGCAGATCGTGGTCACGGATGCCTCCGGAGCCGACATCACGGGCGGCGATCCCGTGCTCGACGGCACGAAGGTCACCCAGCCGCTGGCGGCGTCCGCGGCGCCCGGCCTCGTCACGGTCGTGTGGCGGGTGGTCTCGAGCGACGGGCATCCGGTCTCCGACCAGTTCACCTTCACCGTCGCGGGCGGATCGGGCGCGTCCCCCGAGGCGTCGGCATCGGCGAGCTCTCCCGCCGCGAGCTCGCCCGCCGCGAGCTCTCCCGCCGCGGTCGCCCCGACGGGCACCGCACCCTCCCCGACCGAGTCGGCACCGGCCGACGACGCCGGTGACGGCGGCATGTCGCCGGCGGTCTGGATCGGCGCGGGAGTGGCGATCTTCGCCGCGCTCATCGCGGTTTTCACCGCCACCTCGGCCGCGAAGCGCCGTCGCACCGAGGACTAGGCTGGAGGCATGCCTCATTACAACGTCGTCGTCCTCGGCGCCGGCCCCGGCGGCTATGTCGCAGCGGTCCGCGCCGCACAGCTCGGTCAGTCCGTCGCGATCATCGAAGAGAAGTACTGGGGCGGTGTCTGCCTCAACGTCGGCTGCATCCCCTCCAAGGCGCTCCTGAAGAACGCCGAGGTCGTGCACACCCTGAAGCACAAGGCCGACTTCTTCGGCATCTCGGGTGAGTTCACCGCCGACTACGGCGCGGCGTTCGACCGGTCGCGCGTCGTTGCCGACGGGCGCGTCAAGGGCATCCACTACCTGATGAAGAAGAACAAGGTCACCGAGTACGAGGGCCGCGGGCAGTTCACCGGCCCGAAGGCGATCACGGTGACGAAGACTGACGGTCAGACCGAGGAGGTCACGTTCGACAACGTGATCATCGCGACCGGCTCGACCGTTCGACTGCTGCCGGGCGTGACCCTGAGCGAGAACGTCGTGACGTACGAGGAGCAGATCCTCTCGCGCGAGCTGCCCGGCTCGATCGTCATCGTCGGCGCCGGTGCCATCGGCATGGAGTTCGCCTACGTCATGACGAACTACGGCGTGAAGGTCACGATCATCGAGTTCCTCGACCGTGCCCTCCCCAACGAGGACGCGGATGTCTCCAAGGAGATCGCGAAGCAGTACAAGAACCTCGGCGTCGACATCCTCGTCGCCACGAAGGTCGAGACCGTCGTCGACTCCGGCGACAAGGTCACCGTGACGTACTCCGACAACAAGACCGGCGAGAAGGGTCAGATCGAGGCCGACAAGGTGCTCATGTCCATCGGCTTCGCGCCGCGCGTCGAGGGCTTCGGGCTCGAGAACACCGGCGTCGCGCTCACCGACCGCGGTGCGATCGCGATCGACGACTTCATGCGCACGAACGTCGAGGGCATCTACGCGATCGGCGACGTGACCGCCAAGCTGCAGCTCGCACACGTCGCCGAGGCGCAGGGCGTCGTCGCGGCGGAGACCATCGGCGGCGCCGAGACCATGGCGCTCGGCGACTACCGCATGATGCCGCGCGCGACGTTCTGCTCGCCGCAGGTGGCTTCGTTCGGCTACACCGAGGCGCAGTACAAGGAGACCGGCCGCGAGTACAAGGTCGCGACGTTCCCCTTCATGGCCAACGGCAAGGCGCACGGCCTCGGCGAGCCGGTCGGCTTCGTCAAGCTGATCGCGGATGCCGAGCACCTCGAGCTCGTCGGCGGCCACCTCATCGGACCGGATGTCTCGGAGCTCCTCCCCGAGCTGACGCTCGCGCAGAAGTGGGACCTCACCGCGCTCGAGCTGGCGCGCAACGTGCACACGCACCCGACGCTGTCGGAGGCGCTGCAGGAGGCGTTCCACGGGCTCGCGGGCCACATGATCAATCTGTAACCTGGCACCCACACGACGAACGCCGCCCCATCGAAGCCGGGGGCGGCGTTCGCCGTTTGTGTGAGGTCAGAGCCCGAGGGCGCGAGCGAGCTTCGAGTCGGATGCCGCGGGGCGGGCCCCGGCCGCGAGCGCGATCCCGGTCGCGGCGGCGAGCAGCGCGGCGCGCGCGTCGGCGTCGCCCGGCGCGGCGGGTCCGAGCTCGAACTCCCACTCCCGCCAGGTCGTCTCCACTCCGCGGGTCTCGTCGAGGGCGGTGACGTGGTCGTCGACGAACTCGGCGACGACGGCTCCCGAGGCATCCCGCAGCAGGTACGCGTCGCGGCCGTTGCGGATGCGCGCGATGCGGCGGAGGGCGCCCGGCTCGGCAGCCGCGGGTGCGACCGGGGCGAGGGCGGCGACGAGGGCCGCGGACGCGGGGTCGTCGGGGCCGCCGAGCGGCCAGTGCTGCTCGACGCGGCCGCCCTCTGCGCCCTTCGGCCCCTTGATGTGCCAGCCCTCGTCGGGGCCGCCGGTGCGCCGCCGCACGGCATAGCCGGCGCGGCCGAGCGCGAAGCCGGGCACGTCGAAGTACTGCGCGTCGAGCTCCCGCCGCTCGGGCGGATCCACGGATGCCACGCCCGGAAGGCCCGCCCAGGTGGGGACGGCGAGATCGTCCGCGACGTCGAACGTCAGCTCGATCTCGAGCGAACGGCTCGGCTCGTCGCCGCGGACGACCTCGCCGCTCACGCCCGACTCACTGGTTGCGGTCGGCGTCGGGGTCGATGTCGTCTTCGGCCTCGAAGTAGTAGAAGTCGCTCGAGGTGGGCCCGTCGCCCTCCCCCGTGTTCTCCAGTCCGCCCTTGCGCATGTAGACGACCTGCGTCTCGCTGTAGGGCATGACCAGGGCATCCTCGGTCTCGTCGTCGAGCGGCAGGACCTGCCCGTCGAGGGGGCCGCCGTGAAGTCGTGCGATCGCCATCTGAACCTCCGTTGTATGGATGCCGCCAGCCTAACCGTCCCGGCTGGCGGCACCCGTCTCCGCGCCGCGCGTCATCGCGCGCGGCGCGGCACACCCCGCGTGCGTTCTCAGTGCGTGGGGAACCCGAGGCTGATCTGGCTCTCGCTCGGCTCGGGCCAGCGGGTGGTGACGACCTTGCGGCGCGTGTAGAACTGGAACGCCTCGGGTCCGTACATGTGCGTGTCGCCGAACAGCGAGTCCTTCCACCCGCCGAACGAGAACGCGCCGACCGGGACGGGGATCGGGACGTTGATCCCGACCATGCCGACCTCGATGTCGAACTCGAACTGACGCGCCGTCTTGCCGTCACGGGTGAAGACGGCGGTGCCGTTGGCATAGCGGTTGTCGTTGATGAGCGCGACGGCCTCGTCGTACGACCCGACCCGCACGACCGACAGCACGGGACCGAAGATCTCCTCGTCGTAGACCCGCATGCCCGGGGCGACCTCGTCGACGAGCGAGGGTCCGATGAAGAACCCGTCGCCGTCGACGGCGAGCTCGCGCCCGTCGACGACGACGCGCGCGCCCTCGGCTTCCGCCCCGGCGACGAAGCCCGTGACCCGCTCGAGCGCGTCGCGGGTGATGAGCGGGCCCATCTCGACGCCGGGCTCGGTGCCGTCGCCGACCGTGACCGCAGGCATCCGTTCGGCGATCTTCGCGACGAGCGCATCGGCGACGTCGCCGACCGCGACGACGACCGAGACCGCCATACAGCGCTCCCCCGCCGAGCCGTAACCGGCCGAGATCGCGGCGTCCGCCGCTGAATCCAGGTCGGCGTCCGGCATGACGATCATGTGGTTCTTCGCGCCGCCGAGCGCCTGCACGCGCTTGCCGTTCTCGGCCGCGCGCGTGTAGATGTACTTCGCGATCGGCGTCGACCCCACGAACGAGACGGCCCGGATGATCGGGTCGTCGAGGATCGCGTCGACGGCCTCCTTGTCGCCGTGCACGACGTTCAGGATGCCGGCGGGGAGCCCCGCCTCGGCGAACGCGTCGGCGATCCAGTTGGCCGCCGAGGGGTCGCGCTCGCTGGGCTTGAGGATCACGGCGTTGCCGGCGGCGATCGCCGTCGTCACCATCCAGAGCGGCACCATCGCGGGGAAGTTGAACGGCGTGATGCACGCGACGACCCCGATCGGCTGACGCACCTGGTGCACGTCGATACCGCCCGCGACCTGCTCGGAGTACTCGCCCTTCAGGTGATGCATGAGCGACGTGCAGAACTCCACGTTCTCGAGCCCGCGCGTGACCTCGCCGAGGGCGTCGGGCACGGTCTTGCCGTGCTCCGCGGTGATGATGCGGGCGAGCTCCTCGGCGCGCGAGGAGATGATCTCGCGCAGGCGGAACATCACCTGCTGGCGCTTGCCGAGGCCCGTCGCGCGCCACCCCCGCTGCGCGGCCTGCGCCGTGCGGGCCGCCTCCTGCACGAGGGCAGCGGATGCCAGGGCCACCTCGCCCGTCTGCGCGCCCGTCGCCGGGTTGAAGACGGCGCCGGTACGCCCGTCGGCGGCGACGCGTTCGCCTCCGATGACGTGCGGGATGGCGGTCAGGACGGGGGTGTCGATCGTGGTGCTCATGCGCGGGTTCCTTCGAGAGTGCGGTCGAGTGCGGGGTCGTAGCCGCGGAGCGTGCCGTCCGGCGAAGCCAGCTTCGCCACGAGCGTGCAGTCCTTGCCGCCGAGGCCCTCGTCGATGAGCTCGTCGAGCTGCGCGAGGGCGAGGCGGGCGGCGGGCAGGTTGACGCCGGTGGTGTCGCCGGCCTGGACGGCGAGTCCGCAGTCCTTGCGGGCCAGGTCGACGGAGAACGTCGGGTCGAAGTTGTTGTTGGCGGCCGACTTCTCGAGCACGCCCGGCACGGGGTACCAGGTGCGCAGCGGCCACGAGTCGCCCGACGAGACCCGCGCGACGTCCCAGAACGTCTTCGCGTCGAGGCCGAGCTGCTCGGCGAGCTGCGAGCCCTCCGACATCGCCATGACCCCGATGAAGAGCATCATGTTGTTGACGAGCTTCGCGGCGATCCCGGCGCCCGCCTCGCCGCAGGCGATGACATTGCCGGCCATCGGGTCGACGATCTCAGCGGCGCGGGCGACGTCGTCGGGCGCTCCCCCGAGCATGAAGGTCAGCGTGCCGGCTTCGGCGCCGGCGGTGCCGCCCGAGATCGGGGCATCCACGAAGGTGAGCCCGCGCGCCTCGGCCTCGCTGTGGCACCAGCGCGAGGTCTCGACGTCGACCGTCGAGGTGTCCATGAGCACCGTGGATGCCTCGGCGTGCGCGAAGATCCCGTCGTCGCCGCCGTAGACGGCGCTGACGTGCTCGGGCTTCGGCAGCGAGGTAAGGCACGCGTCGGCGCCGGCGAGCGCCGCGGCGACGGAGTCGACGACTTCGATGCCGTGAGCCCGGGCTGCGTCGGCCGCGGCGGGGTTGATCTCCACGCCGCGCACGGTGTGCCCGGCGGCGACCAGGTGCGCGGCCATGGGCACGCCCATCCGTCCGAGTCCGATGAAGGCGATGGTCGACATGGCTGCTGCTCCCTGCGTCGTCGAAGGTCGCCGCGCTCCTCAGCGAGTGCGGTCGCTCTCACTGTAGGCACGCCGGAGTGTGCAGATCAATGCACAGACCGCCGCGAAATTTGCACTACGACTGTGCGCTGGTGCACACTGGGCGGCATGTCCGCTCGGCCGTCCGACGCTCCCCCGGAGCTGCCCATCGAGGCGCTCATGACCTTCCTCTCGGTCGCGCGTCTCGGCCGCTACACCGCCGCCGGCGAGGTGCTCGGCGTCAACCACTCGACGGTGTCGCGGCGGATCGCGGCCCTCGAGACGGCGATGGGCGGCCGCGTGCTGGTGCGTACGGCCGGGGGCTGGGAAGTCACGGCGCTCGGGCGCCGCGCCGTCGCGGTCGCCGAGCGCATCGAGCGCTCGCTGCGCGAGCTCGTCGAGGGTGAGGGCGGCGACCTCGTGCACGGCATGGTGCGGGTGAGCGCGCCGGATGCCTTCACCTCGGTGTTTCTCGCGCCCGCGATGACGGCGCTCCGCGCCGAGCATCCGAGCCTGTCGGTCGAGCTCCTCTCGGCGACGCAGCGCGTGCGGCAGAACCGCTCGGGCGTCGACCTCGAGATCGTCGTCGGACGGCCGCAGGTGCTCCGCGCGTTCGCGACGCCGGTCTGCGCCTACGCGCTGCGGCTCTACGCGACGCCGGCGTACCTGGCCGACCACGGCGCCCCTGAGAGCGTGGCCGAGCTGTCGCGGCATCCCCTCGTCTACTACGTCGAGAGCTCGTTGCAGGTCGACGAGCTCGACCGGGCGCTGCAGGAGCTGCCGGGCTCACCCCCGTCGCTGCGGTCGACGAGCGTGTTCGCGCACGTCGAGGGCGCCGCGGCGGGCGCCGGCATCGGGCTGCTGCCCGACTTCCTCGGCGACGCCGACCCGCGCCTCGTGCGGGTGCTCGACGGCGCCTACGCGCATCCGCTCGCCTATTGGGCCGTCGCGCGCGACGAGGGGCCACGCAACCCCGCGGTCGCGGCGACCCTCGATGCCATCACGACATACATCGCGTCGGTGCAGAGCGCGCACACGACG
Organism: Microbacterium sp. F2E; assembly: GCF_020905435.1. Classification (NCBI taxonomy): domain Bacteria; kingdom Bacillati; phylum Actinomycetota; class Actinomycetes; order Micrococcales; family Microbacteriaceae; genus Microbacterium; species Microbacterium sp. F2E. The sequence continues at coordinate 121,027 of NZ_JAJJIB010000008.1, forward strand.
GTGGATGCCTCGTGAAGCCGTTCCTGCTGCTCGCCACCCGCGCCGAAGATGTGCCGGCCGACGAGGAGTACGAGCTCTTCCTGCGGTACACGGGCCTGCGCGACGACCAGCTGGTGCGGCGACGGCTGGAGGCGGAGCCGCTCGGGCGGATCGACCTCGACGACTGGTCGGGCATCTTCGTCGGCGGCGGACCCTTCAACGCCTCCGATCCCGTCGAGGCGAAGTCGGCGGTGCAGCGGCGCGTCGAGGCGGAGATCTCGGGGCTGCTCGACGAGGTGATCGCGCGCGACGTCCCGTTCTTCGGCGCCTGCTACGGCATCGGCACGGTCGGCGCGCACGAGGGTGCGGTGATCGACGGCACATACCGTGAACCGATCAGCGTCGTCGAGGTGACCCGCACCGCAGCCGGCGCGGTCGACCCGCTCCTCGCGGAGCTGCCCGACACGTTCGCCGCCTTCGTCGGACACAAGGAGGCGATCACGGTGCTGCCGTCGTCGGCGACCCTGCTCGTGCGGGGCGAGACGTGCCCCGTCCAGATGTTCCGGGTCGGGCAGAACGTGTATGCGACGCAGTTCCACCCCGAGCTCGACGTCGAGGGCATCTCGACCCGCATCCGGGCGTACGCGGGTCACGGCTACTTCGCCCCGGGCGAGCTCGACCTGACCCTCGACGCGGTGCGGCGCCTGCCGGTCACCCACACCGGCACGATCCTCGCCGCCTTCACCCGCCGCTACGCCCGCTGACCGGGCGCGCGCGCCTCGCCGAGAGACCTCAGAGCACGGGCGGGGTGTGCCAGATGCGGTCGATGTAGTCGCGGATCGCCCGGTCGGACGAGAAGAACCCGCACCGGGCAACGTTGAGGATGGCCGAGCGCGTCCAGGCATCCTGGTCGGCATAGGCGGCGTCGACCTTCGCCTGCTCGGCGATGTACGACGAGTAGTCGGCCAGCACCATGAACCGGTCGTCGTAGAGCAGGTTCGACACGATCGGCTCGAACACGCTCTTGTCGCCACCCGAGAACGCCCCCGACGCGATCAGGTCGATCGCGCGGCGCAGGTTCTCGTCGGCCTGGTAGAACTCCGCGGGCTTGTACCCGCGCGCCCACAGCGCCTCGACCTCGGGCTCGCTCATGCCGAACAGGAAGAAGTTCTCGTCGCCGACGAGCTCGCGGATCTCGACGTTCGCGCCGTCGTCGGTGCCGATCGTCAGCGCGCCGTTGAGCGCGAACTTCATGTTGCCGGTGCCGGATGCCTCTTTGCCGGCCAGCGAGATCTGCTCCGACAGGTCGGCCGCGGGGATCACCCGCTCGGCGAGGGTCACGTTGTAGTTCGGCGGGAACAGCACCTTCAGGCGACCCTCGACGCGCGGGTCGGCGTTGACGACCTCGCCGACGGCGTTGATCAGGTGGATGATGCGCTTGGCCATCACGTAGCCGGGCGCGGCCTTCGCACCGAAGATGAACGTGCGCGGCTGGATGTCCGACGCGGCGACCCGCCCCGACACGACCCGCTCGTACTCGGTGACGATGTGCAGCACCTTGAGCATCTGCCGCTTGTACTCGTGCAGCCGCTTGACCATGACGTCGAGCAGGTGCCCGTCGCTGATCTCGAAGCCGTCGCGGGCGCGCAGCACCCGGTCGAGGCGGCGCTTGTTCGCCGCCTTCACCTCGGCGAACGCCGCGCGGAAGTCGGGGTTCTCGGCGTACGTCTCGAGCTCGCGGAGCCGCTCGAGGTCGGTCGACCAGCCGGTGCCGATGGCCTCGGTGATGAGGTCGGACAGCCCCGGGTTCGCGAGCCGGATGAACCGCCGCGGCGTGATGCCGTTCGTCACGTTCGTGAACTTGCCCGGGTAGAACTCGTTGAAGTCGGGCAGCACCTTCTCGCGCAGCAGCTGCGAGTGCAGCTCGGCGACGCCGTTGACCTTCGAGCCCGCGACGGTCGCGAGGTAGGCCATGCGCACCGAGCGGTCGGGGAACTCGCTGATGATCGACATGTTGCGGATGCGCATCTCGTCGTCGCCGTAGCGCTCGCGCACCTCGTCGAGGAACTCCTCGTTGATGCGGTAGATGATCTCGAGGTGGCGCGGCAGCAGGCGCCCGAGCAGGTCGACCGACCACACCTCGAGGGCCTCGGGCAGCAGCGTGTGGCACGTGTAGGCGAAGCACTTCTGGGTGATCGCCCACGCGGCATCCCAGTCCATCTTCTTCTCGTCGACGAGCACGCGCATGAGCTCGGGCACGCCGATCACCGGGTGCGTGTCGTTCAGCTGGAAGATGATCCGGTCGGGCAGGGTCGTGAGGTCGAAGTCCTCGGGCAGCTGCTCGAGGAAGTCGCCGATGGATGCCGCGACGAAGAAGTACTGCTGCTGCAGCCGCAGTTCCTTGCCCTGCGGGGTGGAGTCTTCGGGGTAGAGCACCTTGGAGATGTTCTCGGCGTAGGTCTGGGCGCGGACGGCCTCTTCGTAGTCGCCCGAGTTGAACACGCGCAGGTCGAACGAGTCGGTCGCCTTCGCGCTCCAGAGCCGCAGCGTGTTGACGCGGCCGTTCAGGTAGCCCGGCACCATGTAGTTGTAGGGCACCGCCTGCACGTGCCAGCCCGGCACCCAGCGCGTGCGCTCGGTGCCCTCGTCGTCGTAGGTCTCGGTGTGGCCGCCGAACGAGATGCGCCGCGACGCCTCGGGGTGCGGGAACTCCCAGGGCGAGCCGAGGGTGAGCCACGCGTCAGGCTGCTCGACCTGCTGGCCGTTTACGAACGTCTGGCGGAAGATGCCGTACTCGTAGCGGATGCCGTAGCCGACGTTCGGGACGCTGAGGGTCGCAAGCGAGTCGATGAAGCACGCCGCGAGGCGCCCGAGGCCGCCGTTGCCGAGGCCGGGCTCGACCTCCTGCGCGCGCAGAGCGTCGATGTCGATGCCGCACGCGGCCATCGCCTCGGTCGCGATCTCGGTGAGCCCCGACGCGAGCAGGTTGTTGTCGAGCTGACGGCCGAGCAGGTACTCGGCGGACAGGTACGCGACCCCCTTGGACTGCTTCTCCCGCAGGCGGCGCAGGTCTTCGAGCCAGCGCGCCATAAGGTAGTCGCGCACCGTGAGCGCCAACGCGAAGTAGCGGTCGGTGTCACTCGATGCCGAGAGGGCGACGCCCCGCTCGTAGTTGAGGTTGCGCAGGAACTGTCGCACGAATCCGTCGACGGAACTGGCGGGGCCGGCGACCGGGGCGAGGGCGAGCGGGTGCGAGGCGCCGAGCGGGTGCGGGACCGCGGTGGTGTCGGCGGTCTCGGTGGCCGCCGAGGTCTCGGCGTGGGTTTCGGGCGTCTCGCCGGCGGTGGGTGAGCTGTCGGATGTTGTCACGTAAACGAAGGTACACACTGGCGGCCGACGGTGTGACCGTACCCAGCCGGGAGAACTCGAGAATTTACACGGGCGTCACCGCGCTTCACCGTGCGGCCGCGGTGGGCGCCACTGTGGGCTGCGCTCGGCGTCGGTGCGCCGCCGCCGCCGTCGACGTCAGTGCGCGGCCGCGTTCGAGGCATCCCGCTCGTCGGCGAGGGCGTCGCGCGCCGTGGCGAGCTCGGTCGACGCGGTGACGACGGCATTCTCCGCCAGCTGCACGCGCCACTCGGCGAAGGTCTTCGCGCCGTAGCGCTCCCGCACGCGGTCGACGTCTTCGCGGACGAGCGTGTAGATGTACGAGCAGGCGATGAGAATCACCTGCGAGGAGAGGTTGATCCACAGAAGCAGCGCGATGAGGCTCGAAAAGGTCGCCAGCAGCGGGTTCGAGCTCGCGCCGCCGACGAACAGGCCGGACAGCTGCTGCAGCACGGTGAGACCCACCGCCCCGAGGAGCGACCCCGTCCAGAGGGCCTTGGCGGATGCCTTGACGCCCGACAGCACGCGGAAGACCATCGCGATCGCGACGGCGTCGAGGAGGAACGTCAGGACGATCGCGAGGAGGCGGCTGCCCCAGCTGATCAGCGGGTCGTGCGCGCCGAGGCCGAACCAGGCGGCGACGAGTCCGAGACCCGCGGTGCCGAGCATCGTCGCCACGGCCGAGACGAGCAGCGCTCCCCCGACGCCGATCGCGAGGGCGAGGTTCCGGAGCATCACGAGCCAGAACGGCACGTCGTCGGTGGCCTCGTCGCAGATCACGCGGATCGCGGTGCGAAGCGACCCGATCGCGCCGATCGCCGCGCCGATGAGACCGACGGTGGCGATGATCCCCGCGATAGAGAGACCTGCAGGAGCCTGGATCGCGTCGAGCTCGACGAGACCGTCGTCGCCCACGAGGCCCGGCACGGCGCGGTTCACCGCGTCGATGAGCGCCTGCCAGGCATCCGGGTTTCCGGCCAGCCACAGCGCGGCCGCCGAGAACCCGAGGAGGACGCCCGCGAAGATCGAGAACAGGGCGCGGTAGGTGACGGCGTCGGCGAGTATCGGGCCGCGCCGCTGGCTGTAGCGGAGGTAGGCGCGGACGGGGGTCAGCGAGAGTGCCTTGGCGATGACGCGGCCGATGTCCATGCACGCCAGGATAGGGGACCGCGCCGGGGTGGGGCGTGGGGTTGACAGGCGGCCTCGGCGCATGGCGGATGGGGTGAGCAGGGTAGCCGATCGGTTCAGGCCGCTGAGAGCAGACCTAGATACCCGCGGGATAGGGGCTCTCCCAGAACGATCCCGATCCACGCGCCGATGAGCATGAACGGGCCAAAGGGTATGGCGGTGGTGCGCGTGGCGCGCCGGGTGAGCATCAGCGCTATGCCTACGAACCCGCCGAGGAAGAAGGCGGCGAACACGCCGACGGCGACCGAGCCCCACCCGGTCCAGCCGAGCGCCGCACCGAGCACGCCTGCGAGCTTGACGTCTCCCCCACCCATGCCACCGGGGCGGATCGCCCGCAGCAACCAGTAAAACGCGAACAGCGTGACGCCAGCGATTGCGGCGCGAAGCAGGTTCTGCCACGGAGCCCCGAACAGGCACGCCGCGGTAAACAGCGTCGCGAGCACGATGTAGCTGGGCAGCACAATGGCGTTTGGCAGTCGGTGCGTATCGAGGTCGATGAGCGCGAGCGCGATCGAGATGGATGCCAGGTAGAGATACGCGACCACGACGAGCACCGCCGCAAACACCTTGAAACCTTCCGGGCGCTGGGCAGCCCCCGATCCTAGACCCAACGCAGCGAGCCGAGACGAGTAGATCCCGAGCCACACGACCGCGACGAAAACCGCACTCGTGGCGAGTTCGATGAGGGGGTGCCGCGCCGAGATCCGCGCGCCACACTTTGCGCATCGCGTGCGCAATGCGGGCCTCAGCCTCGACACGAGGGGAACACTCTGCTCAAGCGTCGCGGGGGCCTTGCAGGTCGCACACCGGCGCGGAACCGTCACCGCCACACCCGCGGAAACACGGTCCACCACCATGCCGAGAAACGACCCGGCGGCAAGACCGAGAACTGCCACGGCGGAGAGAACGAGCGCGATGAGCAGCGTCGCGTTCATCGGCGAAACTCCTCCATTACACGGGCACCGCACTGTGGAACCCAGGTTCGCGTGCGGAAACGGAGTGTTCAGAAGCGAGCTCTGCGCCGCGCCGCATGTCGATCGCCCCCCTGTGCGTGTCCCCAGCCTAGGTTCTCTGCCCGTCGCGAGCGCGACGCCTGTGGAGAACGCTCTTCGTTGGCGGTCAGTTCACGCGTCGAGCACCTCGAGCCACACCGCAATGACCCCGTCTACACCGATCCCCTCGGCCTCTCGCACGGCGCGCTTGAGCGGCAGCACGTAGCCCCGTTACCGGTGATTGAGTAGCCCGGCGAAGCCGGGCGTATCGAAACCACCCCAGAGACACGCATGCTCTCGATACACCCGCGGTTGCGCCGCGGGCACTCGATCACCGGGGAACAGACAGCTGCGCCGCGGCCTCTCGATCACGGCGAGAACAGGCCTGCGCTATGGCTGGATCAGCACCGGCGTCCCGGCGGGAAGCTGGGCGAGTCGGTCTGTCGCCGCGCCGTCGAGGTAGATGCACCCGAACGAGTTCGGGCCTGACCTCTCGCGGTAGTAGTGGAACGCCGTCACCGCGACCTCTCCCCCGTCGAAGCCGGCGAGCGTCGGCGACTGCACCCCGAGATACACCAGCGGATGCCCCATCGTGTACGTGAACTCGGGCACCACCCGCGTCAGCATCACGAACGTCCGCCCCGCGGGCGTCGGGGTCGACGGCGTTCCCCACGCGAAATCGCTCGCCACCCGCTCACGCCCCGCCGCCGTCACGATGTCGATCGTTCGCGCCTCGAGATGCACCTCGACGAACGACTCGGCACGCGTCAGTGTGACATCCGTCACCCGCAGCCAGCCGACCGCCTGCGCCGCGCTGCCCTCCGGCGGCAGCCCCTGCCGGCCCGCGAGCAGCACTTTCACCCAGTGCGTGTCGTGCACCACGACCGGCACGATCGTGCCGCCGTACGCCGCCTCGCGCGGCAGGTAGCCGATGGGCTGACCCGTCGGATCGGCGAAGATCGGCGCCGCCGACAGGGGCTGCGCCAGCTCGCCCGTCACCGCCCCGAACGGATCATCGTCGACCGGCAGCGCCGGATTGAGCGTCCACACATCGATCTGCGGCAGCGACGCCGTGTCGTACGAGGTCGTGTTCGCGGGCTCACCCGTCTCGACGGCCGGCGCGGTGGATGCCAGCGCTCCGCCCGACCCTACCGCGGTCGTCGCTCCCGCCGGCACAGCGGTACGGTCGCCGGTGGCCGTGGCATCCGGGCCGAGCGTCAGGGCCGCGATCACCAGCGCGACGCCGCCCACGGCGGCGAGCGCGGTCACGACCCACGGGGCTCTGCTCACGCTTCCATGGTGCCCGAATGGGGTCGTGAGCGCATGATCTCGATACACCCGCGGCTGCGCCGCGCGCACTCGATCGCCGGGGACGAGACCACCCCGCCGCGCGCCCGCGATCACCGGCATCGCACCCGCGGCCGACGCCCCGAACACGCCGGAGGGGACCGGGTATGCTCCCCCGGCCCCCTGATCACCCCGCGCGGCGGGGCGATGCGCGTCAGGCGTTCGTCTTGCGACGGGCGCCCTTCGCAGCCTTGACGGTCTTGACGGCGCCGGTGGCGGCGTCGCTGGCGACCTCGGCGCCCTTGCGGGCAGCGCGCACCTCATCGAACGAGGTGCCGTAGTAGGCCGCCTCCATGAGGGTCTCCATGTCGGCGATCATCGGCATGCGCGGGTTCGCCGGCGCGCACTGGTCGCCGTAGGCGGCCATCGCGAGGTCGTGCAGACCCGAGATGAACGTCGTCTCGTCGACACCCTGCGCCTGGAACGACCGCTCGATGCCGACCTTGTCGCGCAACTCCTCGACGGCCCGCGCGTAGCTCTCGACACCCTCTTCGGGAGTCGAGGCCGGCAGACCCAGGTGCTTCGCGATCTCCTGGAACCGCTCGGGCGCGATGTAGCGCTCGTACTTCGGCCACGCGTTCAGCTTCGTCGGCACCTGGCCGTTGTAGCGGATCACGTGCGGCAGATACACCGCGTTCGTGCGGCCGTGCACCAGGTGGTACGTCGCACCGGTGACGTGCGCCATCGCGTGCACGATCCCGAGGAACGAGTTGCCGAACGCCATACCCGAGATGGATGCCGCGTTGTGCATCTTCTCGCGGGCCTTGATGTCGTCGGCATCCGTCGACCCGGGCTGCGCCTTCGCCGACCGCTCGATGTTCTCGAAGATCAGCTTGATGGCGTGCAGGCACAGGCCGTCGGTGTAGTCGTTCGCGTACACCGAGACGAACGCCTCGGTGGCGTGAGTCAGCGCGTCGAAGCCGGCATCGGCGACCAGGAATCCCGGCAGCACACGGGTGAACTCGGGGTCGATGATCGCGACCGACGGGGTCAGCGCGTAGTCGGCGAGCGGGTACTTCATGCCCGTCTCGTCATCGGTGATGACCGCGAAGGGAGTCATCTCGCTGCCGGTGCCCGACGTCGTCGGGATGCAGACGAGCTTCGCCAGCTTGCCGAGCTCGGGGAACTTGAACGCGCGCTTGCGCACGTCGAAGAACTTCTCGCGCATGTCGGAGAACTCGATCTCGGGGTGCTCGTAGAGCAGCCACATGACCTTCGAGGCATCCATCGGCGATCCACCGCCGAGCGCGACGATCGTGTCGGGCTGGAACTGGCGCATGAGCTCCGCGCCGGCCTTCACCTCCGAGACCTTGGGCTCGGGGCGCACCGTGTTGATCAGCTGCACCTGCACGCGGTTGTCGCGCCGGTTCAGCACGTCCATGATCTTGTCGACGTAGCCGAGCTTGGTCATCGTCTCGTCGGTGACGATCGTGACCCGCTCGACACCGCGCATGTCGCTGAGGTAGCGGATGGCGTTCGGCTCGAAGTAGGTCTTCGCGGGGATCTTGAACCACTGCAGGTTGTTGTTGCGACGACCGATGCGCTTGACGTTCAAGAGGTTCACCGCCGAGACGTTGTTGGAGACCGAGTTGTGACCGTACGAGCCGCAGCCGAGGGTCAGCGACGGCATGAAGGCGTTGTAGATGTCGCCGATGCCACCGAGCGCCGACGGGCTGTTCTCGATGATGCGGACGGCCTTGACGACCTTGCCAAACTCGGCGATGACGTCCTGGTCGTTCGAGTGGATGGCACCCGAGTGGCCGAGACCGTCGAAGTCGACCATCTGGCGGGCCAGATCGATGCCTTCGGCGGGGCTCGAGGCACGCAGCACCGCGAGGACGGGGGCGAGCTTCTCGCGCGTCAGGGGCTCCTGCGGACCGACGCCGGTGACGTCGGCGAGGATGATCGAGGTGTCCTCGGGAACGCTGAATCCGGCGTGCTCGGCGATCCACTGCGGGCTCTGGCCGACCACAGCGGGGTTGAGCTTCGCGCCGGCGCAGTTCTCACTGTCGGCGGTGACGCCGAAGATGAACTCCTCCAGCATCCGCTTCTCGTCGGCGTTGGCGCGGTAGGCGTGCAGGCGCGCGAACTCGGCGAGCGCCTCTTCGGCGATCGGCTCGTCGAGGATGACGGCCTGCTCGCTCGCACACACCATGCCCATGTCGAACGACTTCGACAGCACGATGTCGTTGACGGCGCGACCGACCTTGGCGGTGCGCTCGATGAAGGCGGGCACGTTGCCCGCGCCGACGCCCAGGGCCGGCTTGCCGCACGAGTAGGCGGCGCGCACCATGGCGTTGCCGCCGGTGGCGAGGATGAGCGCGACACCCGGGTGGTTCATGAGGGCGCCGGATGCCTCCATCGAGGGCTCCTCGATCCACTGGATGCAGTTCTCCGGGGCGCCGGCGGCGACGGCCGCGTCACGGACGATCTTCGCCGCGGCGACGGAGCAGTTCTGCGCCGACGGGTGGAAGCCGAAGATGATGGGGTTGCGGGTCTTCAGCGCGATGAGCGACTTGAAGATCGCGGTCGAGGTCGGGTTCGTGACCGGGGTCAGCGCGCAGATGACGCCCACCGGGTCGGCGATCTCGGTGATGCCGGTGATCTCGTCGTGGCTGATGACGCCGACGGTCTTCTGGTTGATGATCGAGTTCGTCACGTGCTCGCACGCGAACATGTTCTTCACGGCCTTGTCTTCGAACAGGCCTCGGTGGGTCTCTTCGACGGCCATCGTGGCCAGATCGCCGTGGTGGTGGAGGGCTGCGACCGACGCCTTCTTGACGATGTGGTCGACCTGCTCCTGGGTGAAAGATGCGTACTCTGCGAGCGCGGCTTGTGCGCCTTCGACCAGAGCATCGATCGAGGTGGACATGAGGGGTTCTCCTACCCGGCGCGGACGCGGTGTCCGCGTCATCGCTTTCCGGGTCCGAGGGCTCTCGGGCCTGTCTGGAATCCAGTATGACACATGTGGTCTGACCACACAAGAACCGTGCTCGCCGCGTTCGTGCTCGTCGGCGAGGCGCGTCTCGTCGGCGACGCCGTCGAGCAGCGGACGCTCGCGGCGTTCACCTGATCAGGTGCGCAGCCGCTCGGGCGCGGTCGATCAGGTGCGCAGCCGCTCGGGCGCGGTCGATCAGGTGCGCAGCCGCTCGGGCGCGATGCCCAGAAGGCCGGCGACCGCACGCTGGGCAAGCCCGCGCCGGTCGGGTTGCGCACCCCACCGGACGAGCGAATGCGCGTTGAGTCCGTCGATGATGGCGAGCAGATGCCAGGCGGTGGCGTCGGCATCGCCGGGGGCGAAGACCCCGGCATCCATCCCTCGGCCGACCTCGGCGGCGAGCACGCGCTGCCAGTCATCCATCTCGCTCCGCACGCGCGGCGAGCGTCTCGGCATGCGCGCCGAGGCCCCACGCCTGCACCCAGACGAGCGTGATGTCGGTGCGGGACCCGTCGAGGAGGGTCTCCAGCAGCACGCCGATGCGCGCGGCCGGATCGTCGACGGCGGCGATGAGGGCGGTGAGTTCGGCGAGCTCGGCGCTGACGAGGGCGCCGAAGGCGTCGGCGACGAGCGTCTCCATGCCGTCGGTGTAGTGCGCCACGAGTCCGGGGGCGACGCCGACGCGACGCGCGACCGCACGGAGCGTCACGGCGTCGAGCCCCTCCTCGAGCGCGATCTCCCGCGCGGCGGCGGCGAGCTCCGCACGCCGCTCCTCGGGCGTCTTCCGCACGCGACGGGCAGTTGACGTCTCGCTCATGGCTCGGTACGCTCCCACCTGTTGATCAGATGATCAATACGCTACCGCAGGTCCCGGACGATCTGCCACTGGCAGCAGAGGAGATCCCATGGTCTGGCGCATGCCCGCTGAAACCGCGCCGCATGAGCGCATCTGGATGGCCTTCCCGGTGGAAGGCGTCACGCTCGGCGACACCGCAGCGCTCCGCGAGGAGGGGTACGCCGCGTGGACGGCGGTGGCGACCGCCGTTGCCGCGCGCACACCTGTCGCGATCCTCGTCGACCCGACCGAGGTCGCCCGCGCGAGGCGCATGCTCCCCGGCGAGGTCGAGATCGTCGAAGCGCCCGTCGACGAGTACTGGATGCGCGACCACGGCCCTACGTTCGTCGTCGACGACGAGACGGGCCGCCTCGGCGCCGTGGATTGGATCTTCAACGGCTGGGGAGCGCCCGAGTGGGCGCAGTGGCAGAAGTCTGCCGGCCACGCCCGGCTCATCGCGGACGCAGTCGGTGCCGAGATCGTGCCGTCGCTGCTCGTGAACGAAGGCGGTGGCATCCACGTCGACGGCGAGGGCACCGTCCTTCTCACCGAGACCGTGCAGCTCGACCCGCGGCGCAACCGCTACGCGGACCGCGCGCGCGTCGAGGCGGAGATGGCCCGCACGCTCGGTGCGACGACGGCGATCTGGCTGCCGCGCGGCCTCACCCGGGACTACGACGAGTTCGGCACGAACGGACACGTCGACATCGTCGCGACGCTCGCGTCCCCCGGCCGGCTGCTGCTGCACGATCAGCGCGACCCCGCCCACCCCGACCATGCGGTCACGCGCGAGCTGCGCGAGCTCCTCGCGGCGCAGACGGATGCCGCGGGCCGCCGCCTCGAGATCATCGATCTGCCGGCCCCGACGACCCTCCGCGACGACGAGGGCTTCGTCGACTGGAGCTACGTCAACCACCTCGTCACGAACGATGCCGTCATCGCCTGCGGTTTCGGCGAGCCTGCGGCGGATGCCGCGGCCGCCGACATCCTCGCCGGCGCCTACCCCGGCCGCGAGGTCGTGACCGTCGACGCACGACCGATCTTCGCGCGCGGCGGCGGCATCCATTGCATCACCCAGCAGCAGCCCCGCCTCCTCACCGCGGGGGACGCACGATGATCGACGTCGTCGAGGCCACGATCGCCGACCTGCGCGACGCGCTCGAGAGCGGACGCACGACCGCGGTCGACCTCGTCCGCGCCTACCTCGCCCGCATCGACGCCTACGACGCGCCGGGCACCGTCACTGCGCTGAACGCCGTCGTCGTGCGCAATCCCGACGCGCTCGCGGAGGCCGAAGCATCCGACGCGCGGCGCGCCGGCGGTCGCGTGCGCGGGCCGCTGGACGGCATCCCCTACACGGCGAAGAACTCCTACCTCGTCCGCGGCCTCACGGCGGCGGCGGGCTCCCCCGCGTTCGCCGATCTCGTCGCGCAGCGCGACGCGTTCACGATCGAACGGCTGCGCGCCGGCGGCGCTATCTGCCTCGGGCTCACGAACATGCCCCCGATGGCGAACGGCGGCATGCAGCGCGGTGTCTACGGCCGCGCCGAGAGCCCGTACAACGCGGACTACCTCGCCGCACCCTTCGGATCAGGGTCGTCGAACGGCTCGGGCACCGCCACTTCGGCGAGCTTCGCGGCGTTCGGGCTCGGCGAGGAGACGTGGTCGAGCGGACGCGGCCCTGCCTCGAACAGCGCCCTGTGCGCCTACACACCCTCGCGCGGTGTGATCTCGACGCGCGGCAACTGGCCCCTCGTGCCGACGATGGACGTCGTCGTGCCGCACACGCGGACGATGGCCGACCTGCTCGAAGTGCTCGACGTGATCGTCGCGCCCGACGCACAGACCCGCGGCGACTTCTGGCGTGCGCAGCCCTGGGTCGCGCTGCCGGAGGCCGCCGCCGAGCGACCTGCGTCGTATCCCGCGCTCGCGGGCGAGGCAAGCGTGCGTGGCCTGCGCCTCGGCGTCCCACGGATGTACATCAACGCCGACGACGCGCCGGACGGCGTCGGCATCGGCGGACCTACCGGCCGACGCATCCGCACGCGGGCGAGCATCGTCGCGCTGTGGGCACAGGCTCGCGACGACCTCGAAACCGCGGGCGCCGAGGTCGTCGAGGTCGACTTCCCGGTCGTGTCGAACTACGAGGGCGACCGCCCGAACACGCCCACGCTCGCAACCCGCGGCCTCGTCTCGCGCGAGTATCTGCGGCGCGAGATCGTGGACCTCTCGGCGTGGGCGTGGGAGGACTTCCTCGCGGCGAACGGCGACCCCGACCTTCACACCCTCGCCGGCGTCGACGGCGCGGGCATCTTCCCGCAGCCCGAGGGCGCGCTCCCCGACCGCTATACGGGCTTCGAGGACGACATCGCCGACTATCCCGCGTGGGTGCGCGCACACCCTGGCGCCGATCCGTGGCGCACGATGCCCGAACTCGCCGAGGGCCTCCGCGCACTCGAGGAGACCCGCCGCATCGACCTCGAGACCTGGATGGACGATCTCGGCCTCGACGCCGCCGTGTTCCCCGCGGTCGCCGACGTCGGCGAGGCGTCGATGGATGTCGATGAGGGTGCCGCTCAGCGCGGCTGGCGCAACGGCGTGTGGGTCGCGAACGGCAACCTCGCGATCCGTCACCTCGGCATCCCGACCGTAACCGTGCCGCTCGGCATGATGACTGACACGCGGATGCCCGTCGGCCTCACCTTCGCGGGGCGCGCCTACGACGACACCGCTCTGCTCGCGCTGGGTGCCGCGTTCGAGGCGCTCGGCGTGCGCCGACAGCCCCCGCCGCGAACGCCCGCGCTGGGCCGCGGGACCACGACCTCCACGATCCCCGAAGGAGACGAACGGTGACCCGTCCGAAAGACACGCGCATGCACGACGTCACCGACGAGACCCGCGCGATCGTGGACCTCGTCCTCGACTACTCGCGTGCGCGACTGCTCTCGGAGGACACACCGCTCGACAAGCCGCTGCCACCGGCGGAGCTCACCCGCCTCGCGGGACGCACGATCGACGAGCGCGGCATCGGCGCCACGAAGGCGCTCGGCATCTTCGAGCACGTCCTCGCGCCCGCCTGCATCACGACCGACGATCCCCGCTACCTGTCGTTCATCCCCAGCGCGCCCACGAAGGCCGCAGCGGCGTTCGACCTCGTCGTGTCGGCGAGCGCGCTCTACGGCGGCTCGTGGCTCGAGGGCGCCGGCGCCGTGCACGCCGAGAACGAGGTGCTGCGCTGGCTCGCCGCCGAGTTCGGATTGCCGGCCGGCGCCGGTGGCGTGTTCGTGCAGGGCGGGACGCTCGGGAACCTCTCGGCGCTCGTTGCCGCCCGCGAGGCCGCGCGCGACCGGCTCGAGGCCGCCGGCGCCGCGCGGCCGGACCGCTGGCGGGTCGTCTGCAGCGTCGAGGCGCACTCGTCGATCGCGTCGGCGGCCCGCGTCATGGACGTCGAGGTCGTCGGCGTGCCCGTCGGCGACGACGGCACCCTCCGCGGCGACGCCGTGCGGGCGGCTCTCGACGAGCACGGCGACAGCGTGTTCGCCGTCGTCGCCACCGCGGGCTCCACCAACTTCGGCATCGTCGACGACATCGCGTCGATCGCCGACGCCGTGGCGGGCGCTGGCGCGTGGCTGCACATCGACGGCGCCTACGGACTCGCGGCGATGCTCTCCCCCGCCTCGCGGCACCGCTTCGCCGGCGTCGAGCGCGCCGATTCGCTCGTCGTCGACCCGCATAAGTGGCTGTTCGCGCCGTTCGACGCGTGCGCGCTGATCTACCGCGATCCTGAGCTCGGGCGCCGTGCGCACACGCAGCACGCCGAATACCTCGACACGCTCACCGAGACGAGCGACTGGAGCCCGTCCGACTTCGCGGCGCACCTCACGCGACGGCCGCGTGGACTGCCGCTGTGGTTCTCCCTCGCGACCTACGGCGCCGCCGTCTATCGCGAGGCGATCGCCGGCGCGGTGGACCTCGCGCAGCAGATCGCCGACGAGATCGAGCGCCGCGACGAGTTCGTCCTCGTGCGGCGCCCGCAACTCGGCGTCGTCGTGTTCGAGCGCGTCGGCTGGCAGAAGGCAGATTACGACCGCTGGTCGGCGCGGTTGCTCGATGAGCAGCACGCGTTCGTGACGCCCTCGAGCCATGCCGGCCGCACCAACGCGCGCTTCGCGATCCTCAACCCGCGCACGACGTACGAGGACCTCGTCGGAATCCTCGAGACCATGCACTGAGCGGGGTTCACATCCGCGTGGCGGTCACCCGTGTCTCCGGGTGCCCGCCACGACGGTTTCGACGATGCGGGCCCGCAGCAGCGCAGCTGGCTCCGCGGCGAACACGTCGGTGTCGACGATCGCGAAGTCGGCGGCGCACCCGGGCGCGATCCGGCCGCGCCACGCGCCGTCGCCGACGGATGCCGCGGCATCCCGCGTCGCGTGCCCGAGTGCGCTCTCGAGCGGCAGGGCGTACCGCGGGTGCGTCGCCGGTACGGAGGGATCGAGCGCCGACGCCCGAGTGGTGGCGACGTACATGTTCGCGAGCGCGTCGTGCGGCGCCGTCGGCGCATCGGTCGAGAACGCGAGAAGCGCATCGTCGACCACTTGCGCAGCGGCGCCTCCGCGCCGCTCGCGCGCATGTGGCTGAACGCACGCCATCTCTCCCGCTTCTCCCCCGCCCTCGGCGCCGCGGTCGACGCGCAGGACCGACTCGACCGCGACAGCCTCGTCATGATCGTGCAGGCGGGCATCGACGCGGGGGTCTTCGCAACCGTCGACCCGGAGGCCGCGTGCACACGTATCCTCCTCGCGGTCGACGGCACCGGGTCGTACGCCAACAGCGCGGGCGCCCTCGACGACCCGGTGCACGCGCGATTCGTCGCCGACGTCGCCGAGTGGACCCTGGGTCTCGTCCCCGGCTCGATGGACTGAGCCCTGTTACACCCGGTCGAGGCGCGAACACGCAGCGCGCGGAGCGCGCACACTGGAACCGTGGCGTCCGTTCCCGTCTACTACTACTCGTCGGTGTCGAACCTCACCGGGCGTTTCGCCGAGCATCTCGCCGCGGCGACGGGGCGCGAGGTCCACAACCTCGCCGACGCCGCCGTGCGCCGCCGCGACGTCGAGGGGCCCTGGGTGCTGCTCACGCCGTCGTACAAAGCGGGCAACGCCGACGAGGTGACGCTGCCGGCGCCGGTGAAGGCGTTCCTGCGCTCCCCCACGAATCGACGCCGGCTCGTCGGGATCATCGGCTCGGGCAACCGAAACTTCGGCGCGTACTACCAGGCCGCCGCGCGCGAACTCGCCGCGGCATCCGGCCGTCCCGTGCTCTTCGAGTTCGAGCTGTCGGGCACCCCCGAGGACGTCACCGCGTGCGCGCGCATCCTCGCTGAGCTGGATGCCGCGCTGGCTCGGCGGTCCTGATGGGCGCGCGCTCAGGGCGTGAGCAGCACCTTGCCGATGCGGCCGGGCGTGAAGTTCTCGCGCGCGGCGGATGCCGCGTCGTCGAACGCGTGCACGCCCGACACCGGCAGTGAGAGCGATCCCTCCGCGACGCGCGTGATGATCTCGCCGATGAGCGCGGCCCGTCGCGCGGGCTCCATCGCCGCGCTCACCTTGCTCCCCCAGAATCCCTTCACCGTGATTTGCCGGAAGATGATGTCGCCGGATGAGAGCTCCATCGTCGGCGACGCCATCGCGCCGAAGACGACGAGCGTGCCGTTCTCGGCGAGGAGCGACAGCACGTCGCCGGTCGCCGCGCCACCCACCGAGTCGACGCCCGCGACGATCGGCGCGCCATCCGTGATCTCGAGGGCGCGCTCGCGCCAGCCCTCCCGGTCGGTCGCGACGACGCTTTCGATGCCCGCCGCGGCGAGCTCTGCGACGCCTTCGGCACGACGAACGAGGCCGAGCACGTGGACGCCGCGAGCCTCGGCCAACTGCGCGACGAGACGACCGACGGCGCCATTGGCGGCGTTCTGCACGATCCACTGGCCCGGCTCCACGGCCAGGTATTCGAGCAAGCTCAGGGCGCTGAACGGCATGGACACGAGCTGCGCAGCGGCCTCGTCGGCGATACCGTCGGGCACCGGGATGAGCGCGGCGGCGGGAGCCACGAAGTACTCGGCCCACACTCCGAAGGTGCCTCCGGTGACGACGCGCTGCCCGGGCAGCAGCGTCGTGACACCCTCGCCCACGGCATCCACGACGCCGAGCGCCTCCGTCCCGGAGCGCGCCGGAAGCTCGGGCTTGTACCCGTAGGTGCCGCGGATCGTCCACAGATCGTGATTGTGGATGGGGCTGAGCAGGGTGCGCACACGCACCTGTCCCGGCCCAGGTTCCGGCGTCTCGACATCCGCGAGGTGGAGGACATCGGAGGGGTCACCGAAGGTGTCGTGGACGAGCGCGCGCATGCGTGACTTCTTTCTGCTGAGGAGCGAGGAGTGGGGGCGCGGCCGGCTCAGACGAGCAGGCCGATGACGGTCGCAACGACGGCGAGGAGCGGCAGGAAGCCCTGCGTCACGGCCGCGCGACGCTTGTCGGGAGAGCTGAGCAGGAGCACGAGCGCGGCGGCGAGCATCGACCCCGTCCCCGTGAGCACGAGCGTCAGGCCGACCGCGGCCGCGCCCGTGGCCGTCACGACGATGCCGAGGAGCGTCGCGATCGCGAGGAACAGGTTGTAGAACCCCTGGTTGAACGCGAAGGCGCGCGTCGCCTCGCGCTCGGAGGTGGGAACGCCGAACGTCTTCCGCGCCTGAGGTCCGTCCCAGGCGAGCGACTCCATCCAGAAGATGTAGACGTGCAGCAGGGCGGCGAGCGCGGCGAAGACGAGTCCGGCGACGATCATGGGTGCTCCTCGATGTGGATGCCGGTTAATGTACCGACCGATCCAATATATACTGGAACGGTCATTACGCAAACGGAGGCACCGGTGGGGCGCACGCGCACGTTCGACGAGTCGGAAGCGACCCGTTCGGCGCTCGGCGTGTTCTGGGGCCAGGGGTTCGATGGAACAGCCGTCCCCGATCTCGAAGAGGCGACGGGGTTGAGTCGCTCGAGCATCTACCACGCTTTCGGCAGCAAGCGCGGCCTGTTCGACGCGGCCGTATCGGCTTATCTCGAGCAGGTCGTCCGGCCGCGCCTCGCTCCGCTGCGCGCGGACGCCGTGGCATCCGACGCGCTCGCCGAGTACGTGCGGGGTCTTCGTCGCGTGATGGCGGAACCGACGCTGCCGCTCGCTGCACACGGCTGCTTGCTGCTGAATGCGGCCACGGCGCCCGTGGGGACCGATGCGGGGCTCCGCGAGGTCATCCGCGACTATCGGGAAGAGCTCGCCGCCGCGATGCAGCGGGGGGTTGAGGCCGCCCGGCCCGACCTCGACGCGGCATCCGTCGCAGCCCTCGCTACAGCCTGCACGGCGCACATCGTCGCCGCGATGACCCTGGTGCGCGTCGACGCCGACGGCGCGTGCGAGCTCCTCGACAATGCGCTCACGCTGCTGAGTTGAGTGGTGGACCTTCTCGGCACCGTGACTTCGGTCGGGGTCAAGCCCCGGGACGTGGTGTAGCGGTCGGTGATCCTTCTGGTTGTTAGGCGCTGAGTTTGAGGACGGTGTCGGTGTTCACCTCCGTTCCGGTGTCGGCGACGAGGGTGAGGCGGGACTTGGCGAGGATGTCGAGGCCGAGGTAGCGGCGTCCTTCGGCCCATTCGTCGGTCTGTTCGGCGAGGACCGCGCCGACGAGGCGGATGATCGCGTCACGGTTGGGGAAGATCCCGACGGAGTCGGTGCGGCGGCGGATCTCCCGGTTCAATCGCTCGTTCGGATTATTGGACCAGATCTGCTGCCGGAGCCCTTCGGGGAACCCGGTGAACGCGAGGATGTCAGCTCTCGCGTTGTCGAGGTGGTCGTGCGCGTCAGGGAGCTTGCCGTCGACGTAGTCCAGCAGCCGGTCGAACTGGGCGTTGAGGCCGCGTCGGGCTGGTCATAGACGGAGTGCAGCATCGCCTTCACGGCCGGCCACATGCTCTTCGGGGTCACCGACATCAGGTTCGCCGCGTAGTGCGTGCGGCAGACTCCCACTGTCAACTGGGTGCAGATCTTGGTGTGTTTGCGTGGGCGCGCTGAAGGCGCCGCTCGGCCTCGAGTGTCGGGCGGGGGTGTCGAAAGCGCGCGGTCAGGCGGCGGTGATCAGTGCGGCTGAGCCGTGGCGGGCGGGGTCGTAGGTTTCGTGGTTGGTCCAGCAGCGTGCTTGACGGGGTGTCGCGTGAGGGGAATGTCAGAGTCGCGCGGTTCCTCGTATGGGTTCCGTTAGGACGCCTGTATCACGGTGGTCGGCGGGTGTTTGATCGGGAGTTGCACCCGCATCTCGGGCTGCGCGGCTAGTAGTCCTGCTGTCGCTTTTGTCCGAATGGAGCTTGTCTTGCTTGACATCGTCTACGTGCTGGGCGTGATCGTCCTGTTCGTGGCTGTCGGCCTCGTGGGGAAGGCGGTGGAGAAGCTGTGATCGTATTCGAGCTCCTCGCTGCCGGTCTCGCCATCGCCGCAGTCGTCTATCTTGTGTTCGCCCTCGTGAAGCCGGAGCGTTTCTGATGGAGTGGGGCCTTCTCATCGCGGGCGTCGCCACGCTCGCCCTCGCCCTCGGTCTGCTGTATCGCCCCGTCGGGGATTACATGGCCTGGACCTTTACGACACGAAAGGACTGGGGTGTCGAGCGCGGCATCTACAAGGTCATCGGTGTCGATCCGAAGCAGGAGCAGTCTTGGCAGGCGTATCTGCGATCGGTGCTGTACTTCTCGATCGTCGGCGTGCTTCTGCTTTTCTTACTGCAACGCACCCAGCAGTGGTTGCCGTACTCCCTCGGTAACGAGAACGTCGAATCGGGGGTCGCGTTTAACACGGCGATCTCGTTTGTGACGAACACGAACTGGCAGGCGTATTCGGGTGAGGCGCTGTCCTACACTGTCCAGTTCGCTGGTCTCGCCGTGCAGAACTTCGTGTCGGCGGCGACCGGCATCGCTGTCGCGATCGCCCTCGTGCGTGGTTTCGCGTACCGGAGGTCGGGGACGATCGGCAACTTCTGGGTCGACCTCGTCCGCGGCACGTTCCGCATCCTGCTGCCGCTGTCGATCGTTGCAGCGATCGTTCTGATCGCCGGCGGTGTCGTGCAGAACTTCAACGGATACGTTGATGTGACCACAATCACCGGGGGCACGCAGACGATCCCGGGTGGCCCGGTCGCTTCCCAGGAAGCGATCAAGGAACTGGGCACGAACGGCGGTGGCTTCTACAACGCCAACGCTTCGCACCCGTTCGAGAACCCGACCGGCTGGACCAGCCTGTTCCAGTGCTTCCTGATCCTGCTGATCCCGTTCTCTCTTCCCCGTGCGTTCGGGAAGATCGTGGGCGACAACCGTCAGGGATACGCGATCCTCGCCGTCATGGGCACCCTCTACCTTGCCTCGACGTTCACGCTCGCCGTGTTCGAGTTCGCCGGCCGCGGCACCGCGCCCGAACTCGCCGGCGCGGCGATGGAAGGCAAGGAAACCCGCTTCGGCCTGGTGCAGTCCGTCATCTACGCCTCGACGACCACGCTGACTTCGACTGGGTCTGTGAACTCGATGCACGACTCTTACACTGCTCTTGGCGGAATGATGCCGATGCTGAACATGCTGCTGGGCGAGATCGCACCGGGTGGTGTGGGCGCAGGCCTGTACGGAATGCTGATCATCGCGGTGATTGCCGTGTTCGTCGCGGGGCTTCTCGTGGGCCGCACGCCGGAGTACCTGGGCAAGAAGATCGGCCCTCGTGAGATGAAGCTCGCGAGCATGTACATCCTCGTGATGCCGATCCTCGTTCTCGGCGGTGTGGCACTCAGCTTCGCGATCCCCGCATTGCGGGGCAGCATCGTCGATGAGTCGCTTGCGAATACCGGATCGCACGGTCTGTCTGAGGTGATCTACGCGTTTGCCTCCGCGTCGAACAACAACGGGTCTGCGTTCGCGGGTTTGACGGCCAGCACTCCGTGGCTGACCGCCGCACTCGGCGTCGCGATGCTGCTGGGCCGGTTCCTGCCGATCGCTCTCGTCCTGGCGCTGGCCGGGTCGCTGGCCGCGCAGGACAAGGTCCCCGCCACGGCTGGCACGCTGCCGACACACCGCCCACTGTTCGTCGGCCTCACGGTCGGCACCGCGGTCCTGGTGACCGCACTCGTCTTCTTCCCCGTTCTCACGCTGGGTCCCCTGGCGGAAGGGCTGCTGTAAACCATGTCCACCATCACTCACACCCCGTCATCCCCAGAAACAGCGAAGCAGCCCGCAACGGCTGCTCCGCGAAAGTCCCTCACCTGGGCGCACGTGCGCGCAGCGCTCCCCGGAGCACTGCGTAAGCTCAACCCTCGCGATCAGTGGCGCAACCCCGTCATGTTCATCGTTTGGGTCGGCGCCGCCCTCACGACACTGCTGGCGATCACCGAACCGTTCCTCGGCGGTCCCGCCGCCTCCGGTGGCACCAGCGTCCCGTGGTCGTTCACCTGGATCATCGCCGTCTGGCTGTGGCTGACCGTCGTGTTCGCGAACCTCGCCGAGTCGATCGCGGAAGGCCGTGGCAAAGCGCAGGCAGACACGCTGCGCAAAACCCGCACCAGCACCACGGCGCATCGTCTCGTCAGCTACCACCCGACTACGGATGCGCCGGCGGAGGAAGCCCTCATCAAAGATGTGTCATCGGCCGATCTACGTCTCGGAGACATCGTTGTTGTCTCGGCCGGAGAGCTGATCCCCGGTGACGGCGACATCGTCTGGGGCATCGCAAGCGTGGACGAATCCGCCATCACCGGCGAGTCCGCACCCGTAGTCCGTGAGTCCGGGGGTGACCGCTCCGCAGTCACCGGCGGCACCCGTGTGCTGTCGGACCGGATCGTAGTGCGCATCACCTCCAAGCCGGGCGAGACGTTCGTGGACCGGATGATCGCGCTCGTTGAAGGTGCCGCCCGCCAGCGCACCCCGAACGAGATCGCGCTGAACATCCTGCTCGCGTCGTTGTCGATCGTGTTCGTCGTCGTCGCGCTCACTCTCAACCCGATCGCGTCCTACCCGGCGAGCCCGGCGAGCATCACCGTCTTGGTCGCGCTGCTGGTCTGCCTCATCCCGACAACGATCGGCGCGTTGCTCTCGGCCATCGGCATCGCAGGGATGGATCGGCTGGTGCAGCGCAATGTGCTCGCGATGTCCGGACGTGCGGTCGAAGCAGCCGGTGACGTGACGACCCTGCTGCTGGACAAGACCGGCACCATCACCTACGGAAACCGCCGCGCCAGCGCCTTCGTCCGCCTCGACGGGGTCCGTGAACAGGAACTCATCGAAGCCGCCGCCCTATCCTCACTCGCCGACCCGACCCCTGAAGGCAAGTCCATCGTCGAACTCGCTCACTCCGAGGGCATCGACGTGACGACCGACCCTCGTGGTGAGATCGTGCCGTTCACCGCGCAGACCCGCATGTCGGGACTCGACTTGTCCGACGGCACGCAGATCCGCAAGGGCGCCGGGAGCGCGATCGTCGGCTGGCTCGAGGAGGACGGAGCGCGGCTGCCCAGCAGCGAACTGGCCGAACTCGACGAGCACGTCGAGCACATCTCCCAGTCCGGCGGAACCCCCCTGGTCGTCGCCGTGAAGTCCGCAAACGGGACGCGCCGGGTCCTCGGCGTCGTCCATCTCAAGGACATCGTGAAGGAAGGACTGACCGAGAGGTTCGCGGAACTGCGCGCAATGGGCATCCGCACCGTGATGGTGACCGGTGACAATCCGCTCACCGCCGCGGCGATCGCCAAGGAAGCCGGCGTCGACGACTTCCTCGCCGAGGCGACCCCGGAGCAGAAACTCGCCTACATCCGCAAGGAGCAGGAGGGCGGCAACCTCGTCGCGATGACCGGTGACGGCACCAACGACGCCCCCGCGCTCGCGCAGGCAGACGTCGGCGTCGCGATGAACACGGGCACGTCGGCGGCGAAAGAGGCCGGCAACATGGTCGATCTCGACTCCGACCCGACCAAACTCATCGACATCGTCGCCATCGGCAAGCAACTGCTCATCACCCGGGGAGCGCTCACCACGTTCTCGATCGCCAACGACATCGCGAAATACTTCGCGATCATCCCCGCGATCTTCATGGGCGTGTTCCCGCAACTCGCGGCGCTGAACATCATGGGGCTGCACTCACCGGCATCCGCCGTGCTGTCCGCGGTGATCTTCAACGCGATCGTGATCGTCTTCCTCGTTCCTCTCGCCCTGCGCGGCGTGAAGTACAGGCCGATGAATGCATCGAAGATCCTCGGCCGCAACCTTGCCGTCTACGGCTTGGGCGGCATCATCACCCCCTTCATCGGCATCTGGCTCATCGACCTGCTCGTGCGCCTGATCCCCGGCTTCTGACACCTTCGAAAAGGAACACACATCATGAACACTGCCACCCGCAGTGGCGGACGCACCTTGTGGGTCGCCACCCGCGCCCTGCTCATGTTCACCGTCGTCCTCGGAATCGGCTACACCCTGCTGATCACCGGGATCGGGCAGCTCGCCTTTCCCGCGCAAGCGAACGGAGCCCCGCTGACCACGAAAGATGGAGACGACGTCGGCTCGTCGCTGATCGGACAATCGTTCACCGACGAGGACGGGAACCCGCTGCCGGAATACTTCCAGAGCAGGCCCTCGGCGGCCGGTGACGGGTACGACGGCACCTCCTCCTCCGGTACCAACCAGGGACCCGAGAACGAGGACCTCATCGCCGTGATCGCCGAGCGCAAGACCCAGATCGCGGAGTTCAACGGGGTAACCGAGGATGAAGTACCCGCCGACGCGGTCACTGCATCCTCCTCAGGACTCGACCCGCACATCAGTCCCGAGTACGCGGCGATTCAGATCAACCGGGTCGCCGAAGCCCGCGGCATCCCCGCTGAGCAGGTGCGGGAACTGGTCGAGGCGCACACCCAGGGGCCGGATGCCGGCTACCTGGGAGAATCGAGGGTGAATGTGCTGGAACTGAATATCGCCCTGGACGAGTTGGAGGACTAATCATGCCGAATCGGGGGCAGCTACGGGTGCTGCTCGGGGCTGCTCCCGGCGTCGGCAAGACCTTCACCATGCTGGAGGACGGTCGGCGCCTGCTCGGAGAGGGGAAGGACGTCGTCCTCGGGATCGTCGAGACCCACGGCCGGGCTGCCACCGCCACGATGACTGAGGGTATCCCCGCCGTCCCGCGTGCCCTCGTCGAACATCGTGGCGTCACGCTTGAGGAGATGGATTTGGAAGCGGTGCTGGACCGCAAGCCTGCCGTCGCGCTCGTCGACGAACTCGCGCACACCAACGCACCCGGGTCGAAGAACGACAAACGGTGGCAGGACGTCGAAGAACTCCTCGCTGCGGGGATCGACGTGATCTCCACCCTCAACATCCAGCACATCGAATCTCTCAACGATGTCGTTGAGCAGATCACCGGCGTCCCGCAGCGCGAGACCGTCCCGGATAGCTTCCTGCGCGGGGCCGAGCAGATCGAGGTCGTCGATCTCGCGCCCCAAGCCCTCCGGGATCGGCTCAGCGGCGGGTTCGTGTACCCGGCTGAACGCATCGATGCCGCCCTGTCGAACTACTTCCGTCTCGGGAATCTCACCGCGCTGCGCGAACTCGCCCTCATCTGGCTCGCCGATGAAGTCGACCAAGCGTTGAAGGGATACCGGAAAGATCACGGCATCGATAGCACCTGGGAGGCCCGAGAACGCGTCGTCGTCGCCCTTACCGGCGGCCCCGAGGGCGAAACACTGCTGCGTCGCGGCGCACGCATCGCCGCCCGTTCCGCCGGCGGAGAACTCATCGCCGTGCACATCACCAGCCAAGACGGGCTCCGCTCAGGCAACCCGGCAACCTTGGCAGAGCAGCGGGCGCTCGTGGAGAAACTCAACGGCACCTACCACCAGGTCATCGGCGACGACATCCCCACCGCGCTGGTGGAGTTCGCCCGCTCCGTCAACGCCAGCCAGCTCGTCCTCGGCGCCAGCCGCCGCGGACGAGTTACCGCAGCATTCACCGGACCCGGCATCGGCGCGACTGTGGTCCGCGAGTCCGGCGACATCGACGTGCACATGGTCAATCACGCCGCCGCCGGGAAACGCTTCACCCTGCCGCCGCTCACCGGGTCACTCACTCGTAAACGTCGCATTCTCGGGTTCGTTGTCGCACTTCTCGGCGGTCCTGCCCTCACTGCACTGCTGACGCTGTTTCGTAGCGAAGACTCCATCACCACGGACGTTCTCTCCTATCAGCTCCTCGTCGTCATCGTCGCCCTGGTCGGTGGGATCTGGCCGGCCCTGTTCGCTGCGGTGCTGTCCGGGATCACCCTGGATTTCCTGTTCATCGAGCCGTTGTACACGATCCACATCCACCAGTCCCACCACCTCCTTGCCCTCATCCTGTACGTCGTGATCGCGAGCCTGGTGAGCTTCATCGTCGACCGTGCCGCCCGCTACACCCGTGCTGCCCGCAGATCCGCCGCCGAATCCGAACTCATCCAGACCATCGCCGGCAGCGTCCTGCGTGGTGACAACGCGATCCAGGCACTCATCGACCGCACCCGCGAAGCATTCCAACTCCCCGGCGTCCGTCTCATGCGCGGCGACGACGTCCTCGCCAGGTCAGGTGAACCCGTGCCCGACAACCACCACACCAGCATCCGCGTCACCGACGACACCACCCTCGAACTGCACGGCCCCGATCTCGCCGCGGCGGAGCAACGCCTCCTTGCGGTCGTCTCCGCCCAACTCACCGCCGCCCTCGAACACCAGCACCTCACCCAGACGGCGAAGCAGATCGAACCGATCGCAGCATCCGACCGGGTCCGCGGCGCCCTTCTGTCGGCTCTCAGCCATGATCTGCGCCGCCCGCTGGCAGCAGCAGCAGCTGCCGTCGGCGGGCTCAAAGCGGCAGGACCCGACCTGGCGTCCAATGACAAGAAGGAACTCCTCGACACCGCCGATGAGAGCCTCGCAGCCCTCGCGGCCCTCGTCACCGACCTCCTCGACGTCAGCCGACTACAAGCCGGGGTCCTCACGATCGCCGACATCCCCACCGACCCGGCAGAGACCATCGCCCCAGCCCTCGACGAACTCCACCTCGGACCCACCGACGTCACCCTCAACCTCGCCCACGATGACGCGCTCGCCGACGCCGACCCCGTACTCCTGCAACGAGTCCTGGTGAACCTCCTCGCCAATGCCCACCGCTACACCCCGGCCGGCACACCGATCCATGTCAGCACCAGCACCTTCGGTGACCGGCTCGAGATCCGCATCATCGACCGCGGCCCCGGCATCCCGCCCGAGAAGCTTGACGACGTCTTCCTACCCTTCCAACGCCTCGGCGACACCGACAACACCACCGGCCTCGGCCTCGGCCTCGCACTCTCCCGCGGGTTCATCGAAGCGATGCACGGCACCCTCACCCCCGAAGACACCCCCGGGGGCGGGCTCACCATGGTCATCTCCCTCAACACCACCAGCACCAGCCAGGAGCAATCATGAGAATCCTGATCGCCGATGACGACCCGCAGATCCTCCGCGCCCTGCGCATCACGCTCACCGCCAAGGGCTACCAGATCTTCACCGCCGCCGACGGTGCCGAAGCGATCGCCGCCGCCATCGACCGCCACCCCGACATCTTCCTCATCGACCTCGGCATGCCCAAGCTCGACGGCATCGAAGTCATCCACGGCATCCGCGGCTGGTCGCAGGCACCCATCCTCGTCGTCTCCGGACGTGCCGGCGCTGCTGACAAAGTCGAAGCCCTCGACGCCGGCGCGGACGACTACATCACCAAACCCTTCGCCGTCGAAGAACTCCTCGCCCGCATCCGCGCACTCACCCGCAGAGTCCCCCCAGGTGACGCCACCCCCGTCGTCCACCTCGGCGCGGTGACCATCGACCTCGCCGCGCACAGCGTCACCCGCGACACTCCCGACGGGCAAAAGCAGATCCGCCTCACCCCCACGGAATGGCAGTTCATCGACATCCTCATCCGCAACGCCGGGAAGCTCGTCACTCGCCAAACCATCCTCACCACCATCTGGGGCACCGAACACGCCGAAGACACCGGCTACCTCCGCCTCTACGTCTCCCAGCTGCGACGCAAGCTCGAAGAAGACCCCACCAACCCCGTGCATCTCCTGACCGAGCCGGGCATGGGGTACCGTCTCGACGGCATGACCACCTGACCTTCATGACGTGCCGGCAACGATGAGCACCCTCGACACCATTGGCATCATCGGTGAGATGCTTGCTTGGGTCGGTGCGATCATCGGCGTCCCCGTTCTTGCCGCCGGTCTCACCATCCGCACCGTCGGTGGAGCCCGCCTCCCCACGAACGTCACGATCGTCGATGATCTCGACCAGCAACCGATCGCGATATGGAG
The DNA here is from genome assembly GCF_020905435.1 of Microbacterium sp. F2E. NCBI lineage: Bacteria > Bacillati > Actinomycetota > Actinomycetes > Micrococcales > Microbacteriaceae > Microbacterium > Microbacterium sp. F2E. The sequence continues at coordinate 148,136 of NZ_JAJJIB010000008.1, forward strand.
TGTCAAAGACCGCACCTACACGCGCCCCGTCACAGCACACGACGATCTCCACGTCGAGGACTCGACGAGCGTCATCGGGTTCGTGCCAGAACGCGATCCCCGTCGGCTTGACTTTCACAGGCGCTCCCACGCCGAGCGCCTGTGCCGTACCCTCGCGATCACCATGCTCAGCACCTCGACAGTGGGGTTCCTTGTTTCGCTTCTGCCGATGTTCTGGTGACGAAGTCAGTCCTACATTCACGCGGCCAAGTCCAGCGTCAGCTCAGCGTTAGGGTTACCGGCGCGTGGCGCATGAGTACCGTTAGGGGTACTCGATTCTTCACTGCGGCTCGCCTTCGATTAGCAACTATGACGGTCGATGGTCGACATGACGTGTTCACGGAACCCAACGGTGTTCCGTTGGCGCCGGTGGCCACGTTCGGGTCTGTCCGTTCCTTTGTGTATGGGGCTTCGGCTTAGTTGATTCCTAGTGTCCTCCGCCGTTAATTCGTTGCAATAGTCGTCCGAGGGATTCGAGTATCTGGTCTGCGGTCTTGGTCCAGATGAAGGGCTTCGGGTTCT
>NZ_JAJJIB010000009.1:0-126837 GCF_020905435.1 Microbacterium sp. F2E
TTCTTCGCGAGCCTCGGAGTCACGGTCACCGCCGTGATGACAGACAACGGCGCGTGCTACCGGTCACACGCGTTCGCGGACGCGCTCGGCGACGGTGTGAAGCACAAGTGGACAAAGCCGTATCGGCCGCAGACCAACGGGAAGGTCGAACGCTTCAACCGCACCCTCGCCGCCGAATGGGCCTACGCCAAGCCCTACGCCAGCGAAGCAGAGCGAGCCGCGGCCTACGAGACCTGGCTGCATCACTACAATCACCACAGACCCCACACCGGGATCGGCGGCCAGACCCCCTCAGCCCGCGTTCACAACCTCACGGGGAAGTACAGCTAACTCGGCTTCCAACCGGATGATCCTCGCCGCCTGCGACTCCGACCGCACCGACACCGGCGGCGACACCGAACCGGCCGCAGCGGTCCCGGATCCGAGCTTGTCGACCCATTCCTTCAACGCACCACGGGAGATCCCCAAATCGGCCGCGATCGCTTTCAGCGTCGCGCCCGGCGTGGACTCGTACAAATCCACCGCACGCTGCCGGAACTCGTCCGTGTAGTTCTTCCTTGCCATCCCTCAGATTCTCGCTTCCCCAGCATCGTGCTGGAATCAGCGTGTCCAAGATCAGGGGTCAAGCCCCCTGATCGGATGACGATGTCGGAGGCACGATTCGGTTCGGCGACCGTGATGGTCCCTTCGGTCGTGGTGAGGTCGAGCCCGCCGTCGTCATCGGTGACCACCAGCGCGACCTTGAAGTCGCCCGGCGCGAGGGTGTGCTCTACGACGGCGCCCGAGACCATGGTCACGCTGTCACCGAAGTCCCACTCGTAGCCCGTGATCTCGCCATCGGCGTCGGTGGAACCGGTCGCATCGAAGCGGTAGGTGTCGTCGTCGATCCGGGTGACATTGATGTCAGCGACCGGCTCGGCGTTCCAGTCCGGAGTGTCGGTGACTACGAGGTCCACCGGCTCGCCCTCGGGGTCAACATCAGCGCCGAACATCTCGATCGTCCACTCGCGGGTTAGCTCCGTCGGTGGCGATGAAAGCAGTCGGACCGAATTGAACGCCGTGGGTGGCCACATAAAGGCTCTGCACGTAGGTGCCGACCGGGTTCTCCGAGAACGTGATCCGTGTAGGCGTGGCAACCGACATGCGCGCGCGAGCGTCCGGCTGCGTCGGCGTCTCACCGAGGACGTTGTACTCGGGGTCGCCGACGACATTCGACGTGCTACCCGACTCCGCCTCATCGGCGGCGCTGGCGGGGAGAACTCCCGCCAACACAAGCGCGATCGAAGCCGCAACCGCCACGTCATCCGCTTGAACCGCACCGTGCCCCCAGTAATTCGCGATCAGATTGACCGTTACGCTATTGCACGCGGCAGGAAAGATTAAAGCGTTCTCATGCGATATATCACTTCGACGCATCGACCTATGGATCCGTCAACTGACGGGACGTCTGATTCCCGCACGGACCGACTTCAGCGAATCGACATCCTCGACGCGATCCGCAAGCGGGCAGTGCGAACGATTTCGCCGTCCTCGCCTTAGGGTGGCCGGATGAGTGGATTCGTCGCGGGCGTCGCCCTGCTCGGCAGGGGATTCGCCTACTGGCGTCGTCTCCCCAAGGCCATGGTGCTCGGGCTCATTCCCGCAGCGATCGCCTCGCTCCTGCTGTTCGCCGCGATCGTTGCACTCGGACTGTCGCTGCCCGCGCTCACAGACTGGGTCACGCCGTTCGCCGACGGCTGGCCGAGTTTCTGGGCAGGAGTCCTGCGCGTCGCGGTCGGCACGGCGATGCTGGGTGCGGCGATCGTGCTCGCGGCGGTGTCGTTCACGGCGCTGACCCTCGTCATCGGCGACCCGTTCTACGAGCGGATCTGGCGCGCCGTCGAAAGCGACCTCGGCACGCCGGACCTCGAGGACCGCACCGGGTTCTGGCGCGCGGCCCGCGATGGGCTCGCGCTGTTCGTCCGGGGCATCGGCTGCGCGATCCTCGCGGCGCTCTGCGGCCTCGTCCCCGTCGTCGGAGGAGTGCTCGGCTTCGTCGCCGCCGTCGGCATGTCGGGCTGGCTGCTCGCCGACGAGCTGACGACCCGTGCGTTGGCGGCGCGTGGCATCCAGGCCGCAGAGCGCCGCGCTCTCCGCCGGCGCCACCGCGCCCGCGTTCTCGGCTTCGGCGTCGCCACGCAGCTGTGCTTCCTCGTGCCGCTCGGGGCGGTCGCGACGATGCCCGCGGCCGTCGCGGGGGCGACGGTGCTCGGGCGTGAGCTGCTGGCCGACGCTACGGCGATGGCACCGGAGAAGGTTGACCGACGTCCATAGTAGACAATAGGCAACTAATTGAGGTATGGTTGACGTCGATCAACCTTCCAGCAAGGAGCAGGACCTCACTTTGACCGGCGCAGACACGTCTCGTCACGTTCATCACACTCATCACACACCCGCCTCGCGCTCGGCGCGCGAGGTGTTCACCGCCATCTCGGGCCTCATCGTCGGCATGTTCGTCGCGGTGCTCTCGGGCACGGTCGTCTCGACCTCGATGCCGGTCATCATCGCCGACCTCGGTGGCACCCAGTCGCAGTACACGTGGGTCATCACGGCGAGCCTTCTGGCCACCGCCGTCTCCACCCCGATCTGGGGAAAGCTCGCCGACCTCGTCGACCGCAAGATCCTCATCCAGCTCTCGCTCATCCTCTTCACCGTCGGAACCGTCATCGCGGGCTTCTCGACCGACACGAACATGCTCATCGCCGTCCGTGTCATCCAGGGCATCGGCGTCGGCGGCCTCATGTCGCTCGTCATGATCGCGGTGGCGCTCATCATCTCGCCGCGCGAGCGCGGCAAGTACATGGGTGTCGTCGGCGGCATCATGGCCCTCGGCACGATCGGCGGCCCGCTGCTGGGCGGGCTCATCACCGACTGGTGGGGCTGGCGCGCCAACTTCTTCGTGGGCGTCCCCTTCGCCATCGTCGCCCTCGTCCTCCTGCAGTTCACGCTCCACCTGCCCAAGCCGAACCGCGCCAAGGTCTCGATCGACTACTTCGGCATCGTCCTGCTCGCCGTCGGCGTCTCGACCCTGCTCATCTGGGTGTCGATGGGCGGCAGCCAGTTCGAGTGGAACTCGGGCACCAGTTGGACGCTCGGCATCATCGCTGTCGTCGGCATCATCGCCTTCGTCGTTGTCGAGTTCTTCGTGCCCGAGCCCATCGTGCCGATGTCGCTCTTCCGCAACCGCACCTTCACGCTGTCGGTCGTGGCATCCATCGCCATCGGCGTCTCGATGTTCGCCACTTCGGTGTTCCTCGCGCAGTACTTCCAGCTCGCGCGCGGTGCCACACCGACCGAGTCGGGCCTCATGACGATTCCGATGATCATCGGGCAGATGGGCGCCTCGATCGTGATCGGCCAGCTGGTGAGCCGCTTCGGCAAGTGGAAGGGCTGGATGCTCACGGGCTCGATCCTCACCCTGGTGGGCGTGACGCTCATGTCGACGCTGCGCTACGACACCCCGTTCTCGCTCGTCGCCGTCTACATGTTCGTGCTCGGCGCGGGCCTCGGCATGGTCATGCAGAACCTCACGCTGATCGTGCAGAACGACACCCCGCCGACGCAGCTGGGCGCCGCGTCGTCGAACGTCAACTTCTTCCGCACGATCGCCGGCACCATCGGCGTGACCGTCATGGGGTCGATGCTTGCCACCAAGGTCACCGATTACATGAAGGACGGTCTCACCGGCTTCGTCCCGACCACCCCCGAAGAGGTCGACGCCCTGAAGGCTCTCGGCTCCGGCGACGTGCCGAAGGTGTCGGCCCTGCCCGACACGATCCGCTCGCTCGTCGAGTCGGCGTACGGCCACGGCATCGCCGACGTCTTCGTCATCGCGATCCCGCTCGCCGTGCTCGCGATCATCGCGATCGCGTTCCTGAAGAACAAGCCGCTGTCGACCAAGACCGCCGCCGAACAGCTGCGCGACCAGGCCGAAGAGTCGGCGATCGGCGTCGCCGAGGCCGAGGTCGGGGCATCCACCGCCACCGGTGCCGTGCGCCTGCAGTCGGCCGACGGAGCGCAATGGCAGACGTCGACCGGGAGCGTCGCGGTGCTCAGTGATGACGAACTGCGCGGCGACGAGCCGCGCGACGAGCAGCTGCGCAGGAGTTGAGATGACCACGGCAACCGCGGCCCGGGAGGGCGCCGATGCGATCGGCGCCGCAGAGGACGAGTCGCTGGCAGAGTTCCAGTGGCAAGTGAACCTCTTGTTCACCCGGGCCCGGTTGCTGTGGAAAGAGTCGGCGGCGCGTGTGCACCCCGATCTGCAGCCCGCCGGCTACAAACTGCTCGGGTTCGTCGCCCGCGCCGGGGTGACCAATGCCCACCTCGTGGCAGAGGCGTTCGAGATGGACAAGTCGGTGGTGAGCCGGCAGGTGAAGGCCCTCGAAGAGCTCGGCCTCGTGGTATCACGCCCCGATGAGGGCGACGGCCGCCAGCGCGTGCTCGCCGCAACCCCTCTCGCGCACGAGGCCTTGCGGGCGCTGCGCGCCGACCACGCCGAGCGGCTGCGGGCGGCCCTCGACGGCCTCACGCCCGATGAGCTCGCCGCCGCCATCAAAGCGATCCGCTGCCTCTCGGAACTCTGATCGGCTTCAGCCGTACACTGGCCAGCATGAGCGCCACCACCGCACCCTCGGCATCCACCGATGCCTGCGGCGCGGCGGCCGGCCTCAGTGCCGGCGATCTGCCGGCGGAAAGCCGCGACGCGGCGATCGGCCGCCTCGAGCAAGAGCTCGGCGGCGTGATCGGGCGCATTCGCGCGAGCTGGCGCGACGCGGCCGCGCAGGTGCATCCCGACCTGCAGCCGCTCGGCTATCAGGTGCTCGTCGCGATCGCGAGCGGCAAGGCCACGTCGGCCACCGCGATCGTCGACCGACTGCAGACCGACAAATCGGCCGTGAGCCGGCACGTGCGCCAGCTCGAAGACCTGGGCCTCGTCGAGAGCCGCCCCGACGCCGACGACCGGCGCGCCCGTGTGCTCGCCGCCACCGACACCGCCCGCGAGCGTCTCGCCCTCGCGCGCCGCCGGTACCAGACCCGCATGGGCGAGCGGCTGACCCACTGGTCGGTCGACGACCTCGGCCGCGTCTCCGACCTGCTCCGCGACCTCGCCCGCTGACCGCCGCTCGCCGACCCGACACGCGCCGACCCATGGATCCCGCCACCTGGACCTTCCTGATCCTCGCGGTCGCGATCGTCGCGTTCGTGAGTGGTCGCGTGCCGCTCGCGGTCGTCTCGCTCGGCGTCGCTCTCGCCCTGTGGGCGACCGGCGTGCTGACGTTGAACGAGTCGCTCGCGGGCTTCGGCGACCCGACCGTCCTGTTCATCGCGAGCCTGTTCGTGGTGAGCGAGTCGCTGGATGCCACGGGGGTGACGGCCTGGCTCGGCCAGCAGGTCGTGACGCGCGCCGGCCGCGGGCGCGTGCGCCTCACCGTCGTGATCGGCGCGATGGCCGCGGTGCTCGCGGCCTTCATCTCGATCAACGGTGCCGTCGCGGCGCTCCTCCCCGTCGTCGTCGTGGTGGCGGTGCGCGCGGGCATCGTGCCCTCGAAGCTGCTCATTCCGCTCGCCTTCGCCGCGAGCGCCGGCTCGCTGCTGACCCTGACGGGCACGCCGGTGAACATCGTGGTCTCCGAGGCCGCCGCCGCGGCGGGCGGCCGCGAGTTCGGATTCTTCGAGTTCGCGCTGGTCGGGGTGCCGCTCGTGGTGCTCACGATCTCGGTCGTCGCGCTCGGCGGTGAGCGCCTGCTGCCGTCGAGATCGCCCGAGCACTTCGGCGACGTGCCCGACCCCAACGAGCACGCGCAGACGCTCCGCGCCAGCTACGACGTCGACCTCGACACCGGCGTGGTCTTCAGCGCGAAAGAGGGGGTCGCCGAGGTGCTGGTGGCGCCCCGGTCGCGCCTCATCGGCCGCACGGTGTCGGCCGGCATGACGACCCGCGACGAAGACCTCGTGATCCTGGCCGTCCGCCGCGGCGACGACGACGGCCCCAACGCCTCGCGCGGCACCGGGGTGACGGGCTCGCTCGTGCTGCAGGCGGGCGACGCCGTGCTCGTGCAGGGCCCGTGGGCGGCGCTCACCCGCTACGCGCAGTCGCCCGACGTCATCGCGGTGACCCCGCCCCAGTCGTTGCAGCGCGCCGTGCCGCTCGGCCGGGGCGCCAAGCGGGCGCTCGTGATCTTGGCGCTCATGGTGGTGCTCCTCGCGACCGGACTCGTGCCGCCCGCCGTGGCGGGCCTGCTCGCGGCGGGGGCGATCGTGCTGACGGGGGTGCTCACCATCCCGCAGACGTACCGTGCGATCTCGTGGACGACGGTCATCCTCATCGCCGGCATGGTGCCCCTGTCGGCCGCCTTCATCTCGACCGGCGCGGCGGGCCGGGTCGCCGACGTGGTGCTCGGGATCATCGGGTCGAGTTCGCCCCAGCTCGCGCTGCTGGTGCTGTGCCTGCTGACGATGGTGCTCGGGCAGTTCATCTCGAACGTCGCGACCGTGCTGATCGTCACGCCGATCGCCGTCGCGACCGCGCAGAGCCTCGATCTCAGCGTGTTGCCGTTCATGATGGCCCTGACCGTCGCCGGCGCCGCCGCCTTCCTGACCCCGGTCGCCACCCCCGCGAACCTCATGGTGCTGCAGCCCGGCGGCTACCGCTTCGGCGACTACTGGCGCCTCGGCATCCCGCTCATGATCGGCTACCTCCTCGTCGCCGTGCTCTACGTGCCCGTCGTCTGGCCGTTCTGACCCGCGCCCGCTCAATGCCGCGCAGCGGCGTCGACGCGGCTGCGCGTCAAGGTTGAGTAGCGGCGCGCAGCGACGCGTATCGAAACCCTCCTCCCCGCTCACCGGCGTCGGCGTCGGCACCCGGCGAGCCAGAACAAGACCGGGATGAGCGCGATGATCACGCCTGGCGCGGCGAGCAGTGTGGGCCCCCAGCCGGGCGCGTAGGTGTAGATTGCCGACCCGAGCTCCCAGCGGCACGTCCAGCCGAGCGGGAACCACCCGAACGAGCCGGTTGGGATGACGGCCTCGGGAAAGGTCCCCGCGGCGGCGTACGCAGCCAAATCGGGGCCCACGCCGTCGAGGATGCAGCGCGCGTCCACCGATTCGCGCTGTCCGAAGAACCAGGTCGCCGTGACGACGAGCAGAGCCCATCCCGACCCCGCGAGCGCGAGGAACCAGCCGAACCAGCCGAGGCCGTCATTCTGTCGCTCCATTGCGGTCACGATGCGGCCGTGCGGGTCTCGACCTCATCAGGCACCCATGCGAGCACGTCGCCGGGTTGGCACTCGAGCACCCGGCAGATCGCGTCGAGCGTCGAGAAGCGCACGGCCTTCGCGCGCCCGTTCTTCAGGACGGCGACGTTGGCGGGGGTGATCCCGATCGCGTCGGCGAACTCGCCTACGCTCATGCGGCGCCGCGCGAGCAGCACGTCGATGTCGATGCGGATCGCCATCAGACGACCTCGTCGAGTTCGCCGCGCAGATCGGTGGCCTGGTGCAGCAGCCGGCGCATGATGCCCATGACGAGGGCCGCACCGGTGCCGAACACCACACCGATGATGATCGGGTAGAAAAGGCCCGGGCCCGTGGCGCCCGTGACGTTGACCACGACAGCGCCCACGATGATGAGGCCGACGGCGGCCCAGAGGGCGACGATCACCGTGTCGACCCAGGCGAATGCCCGCCGATCGAAGATGCGCCCCTCGGCGACGAGATCGACCAGCCGCCACACGCAGACGAGCACCACCTGGCCGCACGCGAGCAACATGACCGAGCCTATGATCGCCGGAACCTGCAGGTACGCGAACATCGGGTACATGTATGCCGACTGCGCGATGATCGAGGGCACGACGAGCACCTGAAAGAGCAGGATCAGCGCGAAAGCCAGCACCACGAGCACGCGGACGGTGAAGACAGACCAGCGAGACATGCGCACCCTACCGTCGAACGAGAGATATCTATCGAGAAACGATAGACGACGCTTCGGCGACGGTCAAGGTCGGATCAGTCGGCGAGCCCCCAGAGCTGCAGGGGGTGGGTGAGGCGCCACCAGGCATCCGGCTCGGGAATGTCGTCGGTGAGCCGCAGCCCCGCGCTCGCCGAGCCCAGCGGGCCGGTCAGGCTGACCGTGCCGACCGCTGCCCCGGCGGTGCGCGCATCGCCCAGCGAGATGTCGGACTCGACGGGCGCGGTCGCGCCGTTCCACAGCAGCAGTGAGGCGTCGGCGTCGGTCAGGATCGACGCCGTGGCGCCCCACAGCGTCGACACCGTGCCGGCGAGGGTGCCGGCGGGGAGCACTCGCGGCTGGGATGCCTCGGCGCCCACCTCGGCGAGCAGGCGCGCTGTCTCGGCGTCGCGCGCCTCGTCGGTCGGCTGGGTCAGCGTCACGGCGTAGGCACGCACGGTCGCGTCGCCGACGGGCTGCTCGCGGGCGGCGAGCAGGTTGTAGCCGATGTCGAGGCTGCCCGTCTTGATGCCGACGACGGCGGGGTCGCTCAGCAGGTCGTTCGTGTTCACGACCTCGCCGGCGCCGGGCAGTGTCACGACGGGTGTTCGCACGATCTCGGCGACGACAGGGTCGGCCAGCGCGTAGCGGGCGAGCGTGATGAGCGAGGCGGGATCGGCGGCGTTCTCGGGGTCGATGCCCGTCGGCTCGACCACGGTGATGCCGCTCAGGCCGTGCCGCTCGAGCCATTCCGCCGCCGCGCGCGCGAACACGGAGTCGTTCGGCCAGATCGTGCTCGCGAGACGGTCGGTGTAGTTGCCGGCCGAGCCGATCAGGATGCCCTGCAGCATCTGATATTCCGTCAGCGTGCCGTCGACCGGCACGTCGAGCGCCGACTCGTCGGCATAGAGGTAGTCGTAGTACTCGTCGTGGTCGCTCTCGGTGAAGGCGTACTCGGGGCCGCTCTCGCCGGGGGCGAGCGGCAGCTGCTCGAGGATCATCAGCGACGTGACGAGCTTCGTGATGCTCGCCATCGGCGCGCGGTCGCCGGTCGACGCGGCCGCGCCGTCGAAGCCCGCGACACCGACCGCCGCGGAGCCTTCGGCCGGCCACGTCACCGCGGTCGCCGGGGAGGTGAGATCGGCGACGGCGACCTTGTCGACGACGGGCGCGACCGCATAGAGCGGCCAGAGCAGCGTCGCCGCCGCGTACGCGCCGACCAGGGCGAGGGCGCCGAGGAACGGCAGCACGACGCCCGGCCGCAGCGGCGAGCGGCGCGGCCGGCGGGCAAGCAGGTCGACCGAGGCGACGGTGTAGGGGTTCGATGCCCCGGCGAGGTCTCGCGGCGCGCTCCGGGCGGTGACGTCGTCGTCGGCGAGCCAGCCGAGCGCGAGGTGACCGGATGCCGGTGCGACGCGCGCCGAGCCATCCGTCGACGCCGTCGAGTCCGCGCCATCCCCTGCCGTGGGCGCCGCGCCCGCAGGCGCCGCGGCGCGGGCGGCACGCGCTTCGCGACGCGCGCGCCGCGACGACGGGGGCGCGTCTTCGATGGTCACCCGCTAAAACTACCTGCTGATGGATATACTCGACGTCACAACCACGGGAGTCCGGTGAGCCGGGCTGAGAGGAAGCGATCCACGCTTCGACCGTCGAACCTGATCCGGATCATGCCGGCGCAGGGAGGAGAGAACATGCACGCTTCGGCGTCTTCGTCCACCGTCACATCGTCGTCCGCGACGCCGCCTGGCGGATCGCCCACGTCGGGCCGCTTCCGCTGGCGCATCGTCGACATCGTCGTCGCCAGTGTGATCGCGGTCGCGTGCGCGCTCATCTTCCTCTTGTGGAACGTCGGCTATGAAGGCCCCGCCTCCGTACTCAAGCCGCTGCTCCCCGGCCTGCAGGGCCTGCTCGCCGGTCCGTGGCTGATCGCCGGGGTGCTCGGCGGCCTCATCATCAGAAAGCCGGGTGCGGCGCTCTACACCGAGACGGTCGCCGCCGTCATCTCCGCCCTCGTCGGCAACGCGTGGGGCCCGCTGACGATCGCGTCGGGCCTCGTCCAGGGCCTCGGTGCCGAGATCGTCTTCCTGGTCTTCCTGTATAAGGTGTGGACCCTTCCCGTCGCTCTCCTCGCCGGCGCGGCATCCGGCCTCGCCTGCGGCATCAACGACCGCATCCTCTGGTACCCCGGCGCCGACGTGCCGTTCACCGCCGTCTACATCACCTCCACGACGATCTCCGGAGTTGTCATCGCCGGTCTCGGCGGGTGGCTGCTCATGAAGGCCCTGGCCTCCACCGGCGCGCTCAGCAGATTCGCGTCGGGACGCGAGGCCACCGCACGCGTGTGACCGCCGCCCAGACCGAGGGGACCCGGGGCACGGGCGATCCGGGCGCTGCCGGTGTGACCGGTGCCGGCGTGACCGCCCCCGCCGCCATCGAGGCGCGCGGGTGGGGCTGGCGGTATGCGACGCGTCAGGCGTGGGCGGTGCGGGATGCCTCGTTCCGCATCGCGCCGGGGGAGCGGGTGCTGCTGCTCGGCGCCTCGGGCGCGGGCAAGTCGACGCTGCTGCAGGGCATCGCGGGCATCCTCGGCGGCGCGGACGAGGGCGAGCACGAGGGCGAGCTGCTCGTCGACGGGGCGCTCGCCGCATCGGTGCGCGGCCGGGCGGGCATGGTGCTGCAGGACCCCGACAGTCAGACGATCCTCGCGCGGGTGGGCGACGACGTCGCCTTCGGGTGCGAGAACCTGGGCGTGCCGCCCGCCGACATCTGGCCGCGCGTGCACGCGGCGCTCGCCGCCGTCGGCCTCGACGTCCCGACCGACCGCTCCACGGCGAACCTGTCGGGAGGGCAGAAGCAGCGCCTCGCGCTCGCCGGGGTCGTCGCGATGCGACCCGGGGCGATCCTGCTCGACGAACCGACCGCGAACCTCGACCCCGAGGGCGTGCGCGAGGTGCGCGACGCCGTCGGGCGGGTGCTCGCCGAGACGGGTGCCACGCTTGTCGTGATCGAGCACCGCGTCGACGTGTGGCTGCCGCTCATCGATCGGGTGATCGTGCTCGGTGAGGCGGGCGTCATCGCCGACGGCGCGCCCGCCGGCGTGCTCGACGCGCAGGCGGCGGCGCTCGCCGAAGCCGGCGTCTGGCTGCCCCAGGCGGCGCTCCCGCTGCCGCCCCCGCCCGGGCCGCCGGGCGAGGTGCTGCTGTCGGCGCGGGAGCTCGTGGTCGGCCGCGAGCGCGTTGTCGCCGCCGCCGGACCGCTGAGCTTCGACGTGCGCGCCGGCGAGGTGCTCGGGATCGTGGGGCGCAACGGCGCGGGCAAGTCGACCCTCGCCCTGACCCTCGCGGGACTGCTCGCCCCGCTCGCGGGCGAGGTCGAGGCATCCGCCGCCCTCGCCGCGGGGGTGCGCGGGCGCTCCCGCCGCAGACCGCGCCGCCGTCCTGTGCCGCGCGCCGAGGATCCGTTCGCCTGGAGCTCGAAAGACCTGCTGACCCGCATCGGCACGGTGTTCCAGGAGCCCGAGCATCAGCTGCTCGCCCGCACGGTGCGTGGCGAGCTCGAGGTGGGGTCGAGGGCGCTCGGGGTGCCGGAAGACGAGATCGCCGAACGGGTCGACGACCTGCTCGAGCGGCTGCGACTCGCGCCGCTCGCCGCCGCCAACCCGTACACCCTCTCGGGCGGACAGAAGCGGCGCCTGACCGTCGGTGCCGTGCTCGCCACCCGCCCCCGCGTGCTGGTGCTCGACGAGCCGACGTTCGGGCAGGATGCCCGCACCTGGACCGAGCTCGTCGCGATGATCGCGGCGCTGCGCGACGGCGTCGACGACCGCGGTCCGCTCGCCGTGGTCGTCGTCACCCACGACGAGCAGGTGCTCGACGCGCTCCACGCGCGGCGGCTGCGCGTCGGTGCGGCCGCGCCGACCGGCGACGGCGGGCGGACTCCGTGAGCGTCGACGCGGTCGCCGGCTCCGCCGCGGCATCCTCCTCCCGCTCCTCTTCTTCTTCTTCCCGGCGCGCGTTCGCCACGATCAATCCGGTCGCCAAGCTCGCCGCGGCGCTGCTCATCGCGGTCGTGCTGGTGCTGTCGATCGACCCGGTGTCGGCGGGTGTCGCCCTCGTGCTCGAGATTCCGCTGCTGCTCGCGGCCGGGCTGCCGTGGCGCACCTTCTGGCTGCGGACGCTGCCGGTCTGGCTCGGCGCGTTCACCGGCGCAGCGACCGTCGCGCTGTACGGCGTGACGAGCGGCGAGGTGTACGTCGAATGGATGCTGGTGCGCATCAGTGAGGGATCGCTGCTGCTCGCCGTCGCGACCTTCCTGCGCGTGCTCGCGATCGGCCTGCCGGCGGTCGTGCTGTTCGTCACCGTCGATCCGACCGACCTCGCCGACGGGCTGGCGCAGGTCGTGCGCCTGCCGGCGCGGTTCGTGCTGGGCGCGCTCGCCGGCATGCGCCTGCTCGGTCTGCTCGCCTCCGATTGGCGGGCGCTCGAGCGCGCGCGTCGAGCGCGCGGCGTCGCCGACACCGGCCGGGTGCGGCGTGCGGTCTCGGCGGCCTTCGCCCTGTTCGTGCTCGCCATCCGCCGCGGCTCGGCCCTCGCCACGGCGATGGAGGCCCGCGCGTTCGGCGCCCCCGGCCCCCGCACGTGGGCACGAGCGTCGCGATTCGGCGGCCGGGAGTGGGCGCTCATCGCCGTCGGCGCCGCGATCGCCGTGATCGCGGTTACCGTCGCCGTCGCGACCGGCGCCTGGAATTTCATCCTCGGCCCCGGCTGACCTGGTATCCGCGCTGAGGGCGTTGCCGTGGCTGTCGCCGCGGCCGTCGCGGGACCTGTCGTTGAGCCCGTCGCGGGCTCTCGCGCTCAGCCCTCGAGCAGTCGCCGGGCGAGGCTCTCCTCGATCACGAGCTCGGTGATCAGCTGCGCGGCGAGCGCGCCCTTCAGCGCGTCGAGCTTCGACAGACTCGACACCGCGCACAGCCGCCGCGGGATCCGCCGGATCGCATCGAGGCTCGGCCCGCTCGAGCGCTCGTTCAGGCGGATGCCCGACGAGCTGCCGTCGATGCGGTAGAACACCGTCGCACAGTCGCCGACGATGCCGTCGCGCATGAGCGAGTGGAGGTCGTCGCCGCTGAGGTACCCGCCCGAGTAGACGTGCGAGGGCACGTCGGCGGTCGGCGAGCCGAGCCCGAACACGAACACCTGCACGCGCGCCTGGGCATCCAGCACGCGTCGCACCGAGCGCTCCCGCCACATCAGCTGCTTCGTCGACGGGTCGTCGAACAGCGCCGGCACGGGGAACTGCTGCACGTCGGCGCCGAAGCTCTGCCCGAACCGCTCCAGGATGGCGCCCGAGTAGGCGATGCCCGAGGTGATCTCGTTGGCGGCGCCGTTCATCTGCACGATCTGCGAGTTGTAGAGGCGCTTCGGCGGCAGGTGCCGCGCGATCGCCGACACCGTCGCGCCCCAGGCGACGCCGATGGATGCATTGGGGTCGAGCGTCGCGGCGAGAGCGCGCGCCGCCGACCGAGCCGTGCGCTCGAGCTTCTCGGCGTCGGGCGTGCGCGGGGGCGAGCTCACGACGTGCACCGAGATGCCGTAGCGCTCCGCGACGCGCCGGGCGACGGCCGTGCTGCCCTGCTGGGGCGAGTGCACCGTGATCTCGACGAGCCCGATCTCGCGCGCGTAGGAGAGCAGTCGCGACACGGATGACCGCGACACGTTCAGCTCCGCCGCGATCTGTTCCATCGTGCGATCGCGCTCGTAGTACAGCTGGGCCACGTGCAAGGCCTCGCGCGTGCGCGCGTCGGCTTCGATTCCGCTCATGCTTCCCCTTGGCTGCATATTCGTGCAGAGAAGTCGGTGTGGTGCACGTTCGTTCATGCCCCTTGTGAATTCGTTCAGCGCGCTCCAGTCTAGGTCTCACCAGCCGTGAAAAAGGAAGTGCCATGACCGCGTCAGCGACGACGAACCGCTCGAACATCCAGGCCCTCAAAGACCGCCCGCAGGCAGATGTGCTCATCATCGGCGGCGGCATCAACGGAATCGCGACCTTCCGTGACCTCGCCCTGCAGGGCGTCGACGTCGCGCTCGTCGAGCGCGGCGACTACGTGAGCGGCGCCTCGTCGGCATCCAGCCACATGGTGCACGGCGGCGTGCGCTACCTCGAGAACGGCGAGTTCCGGCTCGTGCGCGAATCGGTCACGGAGCGCAACCGTCTCGTGCGCAACGCGCCGCACTACGTCAAGCCGCTGCCGACCACCATCCCGATCCACAAGACGTTCTCCGGTATCCTCACCGCCCCTTTCCGTCTGCTCGTCTCGCACGGGCGCGGCAAGCCGCGCGAGCGCGGAGCGCTGCTCATCAAGATCGGCCTCATCATCTACGACACGTTCTCGCGCGACGGCGGCGCGGTGCCCCGGCACCGTTTCCACGGCCGCAAGAAGTCGCACGAGCTCTTCCCCGACCTCGACGGCCGGTTCGCCTACACCGCGACCTACTACGACGCGTCGATGCACGACCCCGAGCGCCTCGCGCTCGACGTGCTGCGCGACGGCCTGCGCGAAGAGTCGGCGCGCGCCGCGAACTACGCACCGGTCGTCGGCTCCGACGGCTCGTCCGTCATCATCCGCGACGAGGTCACCGGCGAGCAGTTCCCGTTCACCGCGAAGGTGATCGTCAACACCAGCGGACCGTGGACCGACCTCACGAACGCCGCGCTCGGTCAGGCCACGCGCTTCATGGGCGGCACGAAGGGCTCGCACATCGTCCTCGAAAACGCCGAGCTGCTCGACGCGACCCGGGGCAACGAGATCTTCTTCGAGGCATCCGACGGGCGCATCGTGCTGATCTACCCGCTCAAGGGCCGCGTCATGGTCGGAACCACCGACATCGACGCCGACCCGTCGAAGCCGACCGTGTGCACCGACGATGAGATCGACTACTTCTTCGACCTCATCGCGCAGGTGTTCCCGCACATCTCGGTCTCGCGCGAGCAGATCGTCTACACGTTCTCCGGCATCCGCCCGCTGCCCCGTCACGACGACGTCGCCCCCGGGTTCGTTTCCCGTGACTACCGCATCGAGCGCGCTCGGCTCGACGGCGTGCACGTGCTGAGCCTCGTGGGCGGCAAGTGGACGACGTTCCGGGCGCTGTCCGAGCACATCTCCACCGACGTGATGCAGCTCCTGGGTCGTTCCCGCACGGTCTCGACGACGGATCTCGCGATCGGCGGAGGCGCCGGCTACCCGCGCACCGACGCCGACCGGCGCCGGTGGGTCGAGGCGCACCGGGGTGCGCACGCGGCCGAGTTCGCCGATCGCATGCTCGAGCGTTACGGCACCTACGCGGCCGAGCTGCTGTCGAGCCTGCCCGTCACGCAGCACCCCCTCGCGCACGCCCCCGGCTACTCGCAAGAAGAGATCGCCCTGCTCGCCGCGCGCGAAGAGGTCGTCTCGCTCATCGACCTGCTGCTGCGCCGCACCTCGATCGCCTTCGTCGGCGGGGTGACCGGCGACACGCTCGTCGAGGTCGCGAAGGCCGCGGCCCCCGCTCTCGGGTGGGATGCCGACGAGACGGATGCCCAGGTCGCCGCCGCCACCGTGACGCTGCGCGACGCGCACCGCATCGACGTCAGCACGGCGTCGCTCGCCCCGCAGCACGCCTGACCCGCTACCGACCATCCGAACCCCGGCGTGCCTGACGCCGGCAACCCATCCTCAGGCGAACATCCTCTGCGCGGCGGCGTCGCTCGCGCACCCTGCTGAAAGGTCAATGTCGACATGCAAGAAGTCAACCTCGGACTCTATTTCCTGTCCGAACTCGTGGGAACGGCGATGCTGCTCCTGCTCGGTGGCGGCGTTGTCGCCAACGTCATCCTCGCCAAGTCCAAGGGCCTCGGCGGCGGCACCCTGATGATCAACTGGGGCTGGGGCCTCGCGGTGTTCGCCGGTGTGCTCGTCTCGGCGTACTCGGGCGCGCAGCTGAACCCCGCCGTCTCGCTCGGCCTGCTCATCGCGGGCAAGATCAGCGGCGTGCAGTTCCTCATCGCCGTCTCGGCGCAGCTGATCGGTGCCTTCATCGGTGCCGTACTGTGCTGGCTGGCGTACAAGCAGCACTTCGACGAGGAGCCCGACCCGGCCAACAAGCTGGGCGTCTTCTCGACCGGCCCCGCGATCCGCTCGTACGGCTGGAACCTCATCACCGAGATCATCGGCACGTTCGTCCTGGTCTTCGGGATCTTCGCCTTCGCCGACTACGGCGACGTGCAGATCGGCGTGCCCGGCGCCCTCGGCCCGCTCTCCGCGGTGCCCGTGGCCCTGCTCGTGGTCGGCATCGGCGCGTCGCTCGGTGGCCCCACCGGCTACGCGATCAACCCCGCCCGTGACCTCGGCCCCCGCATCGCCCACGCGGTGCTGCCCATCAAGGGCAAGGGCTCGAGCGACTGGTCGTACGCCTGGGTCCCCGTGGTGGGCCCGCTCATCGGTGGCGCCATCGCCGCGTTCGCCGCACCCGTGCTGCTGCACCTCGTGAAGACCGTCGCCTGACCGGCGCACGGACGCAGACCGCACCAGTCATCCGCACCATCCGGCATCCAACCCGAAAGACAAGGAAGTCACCATGGCCGACTACATCATCGCCCTCGACCAGGGCACCACATCCAGCCGCGCGATCATCTTCGACAAGAAGGGATCGATCATCTCGGTCGGACAGAAGGAGCACGAGCAGATCATGCCGCGTGCCGGTTGGGTCGAGCACGACCCGATCGAGATCCGCGACAACATGCGCGAGGTGATCGGTATCGCGCTCGGTCGCGCGAACCTCACCCGTCACGACATCGCCGCGATCGGCATCACCAACCAGCGTGAGACCGCCGTCGTCTGGGACAAGAACACCGGCATCCCGGTGTACAACGCGATCGTCTGGCAGGACACCCGCACCCAGCCGATCGTCGACCGGCTCGCCGGCGACGAGGGCGTCGAGAAGTACAAGGACATCGTCGGGCTGCCCCTGGCGACGTACTTCTCGGGCACCAAGATCGTCTGGATCCTCGAGAACGTCGAAGGTGCGCGCGAGAAGGCGGAGGCGGGTGACCTCATCTTCGGCACGACCGACACGTGGGTGCTGTGGAACCTCACCGGCGGCCCCGAAGGCGGCGTGCACGCCACCGACGTCACCAACGCCTCGCGCACGCTCTTCATGGACCTGAAGACGCTCGAGTGGCGCGACGACATCCTCGGCGACTTCGGCGTGCCGCGCTCGATGATGCCGGAGATCCGCTCCTCGAGCGAGGTCTACGGCGAGGCGCGCGACGCGTCGCTGCTGCGCGAGACGCCCGTCGCGGGCATCCTCGGCGACCAGCAGGCGGCGACGTTCGGCCAGGCTGCATTCGACGCGGGTGAGAGCAAGAACACCTACGGCACGGGCAACTTCCTGATCTTCCAGACCGGCACCGAGATCGTCAAGAGCGAGAACGGTCTGCTGACGACGGTGGGCTACAAGCTCGGTGACGAGCCGGCTCACTACGCGCTGGAGGGCTCGATCGCCGTCACCGGTTCGCTCGTGCAGTGGCTGCGCGACCAGCTCGGCATCATCACCTCGGCACCCGAGGTCGAGGCGCTCGCCACGACCGTCGAGGACAACGGCGGCGTGTACTTCGTGCCGGCGTTCTCGGGTCTGTTCGCGCCGTACTGGCGTCCCGACGCCCGCGGCGCGATCCTCGGCCTGACGCGCTACGCCAACCGCGGCCACCTGGCCCGCGCCGCCCTCGAGGCGACCGCGTTCCAGACGCGCGAGGTGCTCGACGCGGTCAACGCCGACTCGGGTGTCGACCTCACCGAGCTCAAGGTCGACGGCGGCATGATCGCCAACGACACGCTCATGCAGTTCCAGGCTGACATCCTGGGCGTGCCTGTCGTGCGCCCGGTGGTGGCCGAGACCACCGCCCTGGGGGCGGCGTACGCGGCGGGCCTCGCCGTCGGGTTCTGGAACGACCTCGATGAACTCCGCGCCAACTGGCAGGAGGACCGTCGTTGGACGCCCAACGACGACGTCGAGGAGCGGGAGCGTCAGCTGCGCCTCTGGAAGCAGGCCGTCCAGAAGTCGATGGACTGGGTCAACGAGGACGTGCGCTGACGCGTGACGCCCCGGCGCGCGGCATCCTTGGGGGGATGCCGCGCGCTGTGGCGTTGACCGGCGGTGGCGTGAGCCGGGCGTTGGCGTTGGCCGGGCGGTGGCGTCAACCGGGCGGTGGCGTCGCGGCGTCGAGCGCCGTGATCAGCCGCTTCGGCGCGGTCAGGCGGTACGAGGCATCCATGAGTTCTGCGACCTCGGCCCAGTCGGTGTCGTCATCGAGGTCGAGCGCGAGCCAGCCGTGCGGCCAGAGATACGCCGGCTCCCAGAAGCGGGCGTCCTGCCGGAGGGCGGGCTCGTCGGCGGGATCGGGGCGGAAGACGAGGGCCGCGTCGTGACGGTCGGCGGTGTCGCCGCGCGGGCGGCCGCCGTAGTACGTGAACACCTTCGTCGTGAAGAACGTCGGACGCCCGTGCGTCACCTTCTCGGCCGCCTCGGGCAGCGCGAGCGCGAGATCCCGCACGCGCGCGAGCAGCGGGTCGGCCTCATCGAACATCAGCGGATGCGCCATCCGCTCATCATGCCTCGCGATCAGGTCGCGTTCCAGAGGTCGCGGTAGTAGGAGAGGCGCTCCCGGTCGGGGTCGACGCCATAGGCCGCGATGAGCGCGTCGTGCCATCCGGGTCCGTAGTTCCACTCAGTGCTCATGGCCGCGACGGCGATGTCGCCCCAGCGGTCGGCGACGCGGAGCGCGCCGAGGTCGACATGCGCGATCCACCGGCCGTCGTCGCCGAGCAGGGTGTTCGGCACGCAGGCGTCGCCGTGGCAGACGACGGCGAGGTCGATCGGCGGGGGAGTGCGGAGAGCGCTCGGCACCTGGATGCCCCGGGCTGCGGCGCCGGCGACGCGCGCCGGCACCGCGATGTCGGACGAGGGGATGCTCATGGCATCCATCCTGCCGGGGCCGGTGCCCCGCGGCGTCGGGCGCACGGCCCGCGACCACCCGTGGGACTGAGTGCCTCGGTTCCTGAAACGGCGTGTCGCCGGGTAGGCTGAGCGTCGAGTTCGAAGGAGAGCACACACATGGACATCGCCGGAGCATCCGCCCTCGTCACGGGCGGCGCCAGCGGACTGGGACTCGCCACCGCGACCCGCCTCGCCGGCGCGGGCGCCCACGTCGTCATCGTCGACCTGCCGTCGTCGCCCGGCGCCGAGCGCGCCGCCGAACTCGGCGGCACCTTCGCCCCCGCCGACGTGACCGACCCGGCCCAGGTCGCCGCCGCGGTCGCCACAGCCGGCGAGCACGGGCCGCTACGTGTCGTCGTCAACTGCGCCGGCATCGCGCCGCCCGCCAAAGTCCTCGATCGCGAAGGGGTGCCGACCGATCTCGCGCACTTCGAGAAGATCGTCCGCGTCAACCTCATCGGCACGTACAACGTCATCGGGCAGGCGTCAGCGGCGATCGCCCGCACCCAGCCGACCGACGGCGGAGACCGCGGGGTGATCGTCAACACGGCGTCCGTCGCCGCATTCGACGGTCAGATCGGGCAGCCCGCCTACTCGGCATCCAAGGGCGGCGTCCACGCGATGACGCTGCCGATCGCGCGCGAGCTCGCGCGCTACGGCATCCGCGTGTGCACGATCGCGCCCGGGATCATGGAGACCCCGATGCTCGCGGGCCTCCCCGAAGCCGCCCAGGCGAGCCTCGGCCAGCAGGTGCCGTATCCGCAGCGCCTCGGCAAGCCCGACGAGTACGCCTCGCTCGTTCTCGAGATCGTCCGCAACGGCTACCTCAACGGCGAGACGATCCGCCTCGACGGCGCGATCCGGATGGCGCCCAAGTGATGGATGCCGCGCCCGTGCGTGCACTTTCTCAGGAGAGACGCGCGGCGCGCGGGCGGCGGGCCGCGGATTTCCGCGGAGGCATCGCCACCCAGACCCGATCGCTCCTGAGAAAGTGCCCGCCGACACCGCCCGCCCCGTCCGGCAAGGAGACCCGCCCGTGACCGAATCGATCCTGTACGCCCGCGAGGGCGCGCTCGCCCACCTCACCTTCAACCGTCCGGCGTCGCTCAACGCGATGGGGTTCGAGATGGGGCAGCGCTGGCGCGACCTCGCGCGCGAGATCACCGCCGACCCCGAGGTCGGCGCCGTGCTGATCGACGCGAGCGGCCCCGCGTTCTGCGCCGGCGGCGACGTGATCGAGATGTCGACGTCGGGGTCGGCCGGCTCCGACGTCAGCGCCATGGCCGGGGTCATCCACGACGGCATCCGCGCGTTCGTCGAATCGGACAAGCCGATCGTCGCCGCCGTGCAGGGCGCGGTCGCGGGCGGCGGCCTCGGCCTCATGCTGACGGCCGACTACGTCGTCGCGAGCCCGCGCGCGAAGTTCGTCAGCCGCTACGCGAACATCGGCCTCACGCCCGACCTCGGGGTCTCGACGCTCCTGCCCGCCGCGATCGGCCAGACCCGCGCGCTGCGGCTGCTGCTGCAGGACGAGACGATCGACGCCGCCACGGCGCTCGACTGGGGCCTCGTGACCGAGGTCGCGGATGACCCGGGTGCGCGCGCCGCCGAGATCGCGACGTTCTGGCTCGACAATGCCACCGCGGCGTTCGGGCAGGCCAAGCGCCTCCTCCGCGCGGGGGCGCGGCGCGCGTTCGACGGCAACCTTGCCGACGAGGCGCAGACGATCGGCGCCGCGTTCGACACCGATGCCGCGCAGACCCGCGTCGCGGGGTTCGCCGCGGCATCCCGCAAGAGCGCGACCGGCGCCGCCGGCGCGACCAGCGCGGCCGGTGCCGCCAGCGCGACCAGCACGACCAGCACGAAGGAGTCCCGATGACCGCTCAGACCCTCGCCGGCAAGACCATCCTGATGTCGGGCGGCAGCCGCGGCATCGGGCTCGCGATCGCGCTGCGTGCCGCGCGCGACGGCGCGAACATCGCGCTCATGGCGAAGACCGACACCCCGCACCCGAAGCTCGAGGGCACGGTGCACTCCGCGGCGGAGCAGATCGAGGCGGCGGGCGGCCGCGCGCTGCCGATCGTCGGTGATGTGCGCAACGACGACGACATTACCGAGGCCGTGCTGACGACGCAGGGCGAGTTCGGCGGCATCGACATCGTCATCAACAACGCGTCGGTGATCGACCTGTCGGGGTCGCTCGACCTCGCCGCGAGGAAGTACGACCTCATGCAGGACGTCAACGTGCGCGGCACGTTCATGCTGTCGCGCGCGGCCGTGCCGATCCTGAAGGATGCCCCGAACCCGCACATCCTGTCGCTGTCGCCGCCCCTGAACATCACGCCGCGCTGGCTCGGCGCCCACGCCGGGTACACGCTCGCGAAGTACGGCATGACGATGGCGACGCTCGGGTTCGCGGCCGAGTTCGCCGACGACGGGATCGCCGCCAACACGCTCTGGCCCGAGACGACGATCGCGACGGCGGCGGTGCAGTTCGCGCTCGGCGGCGACCGCATGATGAAGGTCAGCCGCACGCCCGAGGTCTACGCCGATGCGGCCTACGAGGTGCTGCTGAAGCCCTCGCGCGAGTACACCGGTCAGACGCTCATCGTCGAAGAGGTGCTGAGGGATGCCGGTGTCACCGACTTCTCCGGCTACGCCGCCGTCCCCGGCACCCCCGACTCGGAGCTGTTCCCCGATATCTTCCTCTGACGCCCAGCCCTCGGGCCTCGTCGCCGCCGATCCGCGTCACCGGTCTGCCTGCGCCCCGGCATCCACCGGTGAGAAACCACGCTCGCGCGTGAGAAACCATCTGGTACGTGAGAAACCACGTGGGCCGTGGTTTCTCGGGCGGGATGTGGTTTCTCGGTGATCGCGGCGCGGCGCGGGGCGCGATCACGCGGGTCAGACGAGGCCGACGCGGACGAGCGCGCGGTGCACGCCGTCGTCGAGCACGCCCGAGGTGACGAAGTCGGCCTTGGCCTGCAGGTCGGGGTCGGCCCCGCCCATCGCCACGGCCGTGCCGACGACCTCGAACATCTCGACGTCGTTCCAGCTGTCGCCGATGCCGACGGCGTCGCTCGCGTCGATCCCGAGGATCTCCAGCACCTCGAGGATCGCCGACCCCTTGTTGACGCCGAGCAGCGCGATCTCGCCGTTCGAGCCGCCGGGCATCGGGATCGAGCCCGGGATGACGTGGAACGTGTCGCCGAGCTCGCGCTGCGCGTGGGCGAGCGTGTCGGAGTCGGCGCTGATGAACGTCGCCTTCACCACCTGGTCGAGGTCGACCTCGCCGAGAGGGCGATAGCTGATCGCCGGCAGCGGCGCATCGTCATCGTCGAGGCCGAGAGCGCGCAGGTCTTCGGTGTGCCGCTCGCGACGCTGCCGGAAGAACTCGTCGGCCGCCGCACCGACGCCCTCCGACGCGTGGACCCCGTCGTCGGTCTGCAGGAAGTAGTGGATGCCGTGGTCTTCGAAATACCCGATCATCCGCTCCGTCGCCGCGCGCGGCATGAGGTGGGAGACCAGCTGCTCCTCGGTGCCGTCGGCATCGATCCGCACGGCGAACGCGCCGCCGTTGCTGACCACGCCATCGAAGCCGATCTCGCGGACGGCCGGGTGGATGTCACCGGCCGACCGCCCCGTGCAGAGGTAGACGATCGCCCCGCCACGGCGCGCCGCGCGGATCGCGGTGACCGTCGACGGCGCGATCACGGAGCCGTGCTCGAGGATCGTCCCGTCGACGTCGATGAACACGATGCGCGGGGAGGAATCCGGAGAGGTCACGGCGTCCATCCTGTCGCATGCCGGTGAACGGAGTCTGGGCGCGGAGCGTCTGCCCCGCATCCAGATCCGGAAACACTGCCGGCAACGACCTCAGATGAGGCGGTTGCGCTCGAACGCGTTCCAGATGCCGTCGTCGTCGATCGAGGTGGTGACCTGATCGGCGAGGGCCTTCACGCCGTCGACGGCGTTGCCCATCACGATCGCGGTGCCGCACACCTCGAACATCTCGGCGTCGTTCCAGTTGTCGCCGACGCCGATCGCGTCAGCCGGGTCGATGTCGAGCCGCTCGAGGATCGCCCCGATCGCCGCGCCCTTGTGCACGCCGCGGGGCGACCTCACGTTGCGGTCGACGTAGACGAAGCCGTAGCGCTTGGACATCTGCGCGGTCGACGCCGACACGAGGTCGATGCAGCCCCACGTGGTGTAGCCGAGCACGTCGACACCGCACGCGCAGCTCGGGCATGGCGGTCGAGGGGATGCGCACCCCCTTCTCGAGCCGTTCCAGCACGAACTGCAGGTGATCGATCACTGCGACCGCGAAGCCGTCCGAGTGCCCGCCCGAGGGAGTGCTCCGCCGCGTCGGTGGCGCGACTGACGGCCTCGATCACCGGGTACGGTACGTCTCCCAGCAGCCGAAGCTCGCGCTCGCGGGCCTCGCCCTCGTCGAGGATGAACGTCTTCTCGACCTTCGCGAGATTGATCCGATCGGCGGGCTTGAGCTGGAAGCCGAGGCCTCGGCCCATGAGCACCCGCTCGCGCCCCGATTCGTCGATCCAGACGACGACGTTGTTGTTGATCACCTTGTGCACCGGCACTCGCTTCACAGAGGTGGAGCGCGGCTCATCGGGCATGGAGGAAGTCTACGGGCGGTCGCGGCGGTGCTGGCGGGTCTGGCTCGGAGTGCTCGTGCGCCGTGAATCCGGCGGTCGTCCAGCCGGTAGCCCGTACCCTGGATGCATGACTGAATCCACCCCCGTCCGCTCGACGACACCGCGCGAGACGCCGCGTCAGGTGCGCCCGCGGACGGAGGGCTGGACCCAGAAGGTGGATGCCGAGGGCAAACCCCTCCTGCAGTTCGCCGCGCCGAAGAAGGGCATGCCGCCCGCGCACCTCGCCGACATGACCCCCGAGCAGCGGGTCGAGAAGGTCAAAGCCCTCGGTCTGCCGGGCTTCCGCGCCGGGCAGCTCGAGAAGCACTACTTCCAGCACTACACGTCCGACCCCGCGCAGATGACCGACCTCCCGGCATCCGGTCGTGAAGAGCTCGTGCACGAGATGCTGCCGAACCTGCTCACCGAGGTGCGCCGGCTCGAGACCGACCGCGGCGACACGATCAAGTTCCTCTGGAAGCTGCACGACGGCGCCCTCGTCGAGTCCGTGCTCATGCGCTATCCCGGACGCATCACGCTGTGCGTGTCGAGCCAGGCCGGATGCGGCATGAACTGCCCGTTCTGCGCGACGGGACAGGCGGGCCTCACCCGCAACATGTCCGCCGCCGAGATCGTCGAGCAGGTCGTGCGCGCCAACCGGCTGATCGCCGAAGGCGGCCTCGGCGACCCGCGCCGCGTCGGCCACGACGATGAGCGCGTCACCAACATCGTCTTCATGGGGATGGGCGAGCCGCTCGCCAACTACAACCGCGTCATGCAGGCCGTCCGCACCATGGTCGACAAGAAGCACGGCCTCGGCATGAGCGCGCGCGGCATCACGGTGTCGACGGTCGGACTCGTGCCCGCGATCAACAAGCTCGCCGCCGAAGACATCCCGGTGACCTTCGCCCTGTCGCTCCACGCCCCCGACGATCACCTCCGCGACGAGATGATTCCGATCAACTCGCGCTGGAAGGTCGACGAGGCCCTCGACGCCGCCCGCGGCTACTTCGACAAGACCGGTCGGCGCGTGTCGATCGAGTACGCGCTCATCAAGGACATGAACGACCACGCGTGGCGGGCCGACCTGCTGGCATCCAAGCTCAACGAGCGCGGTCGCGGCTGGGTGCACGTCAACCCGATCCCGCTGAACCCGACGCCCGGTTCGGTGTGGACCGCGTCGGAGCCCGCGGTGCAGAACGAGTTCGTACGCCGCCTCAACGAGGCCGGGATCCCGACGACCCTCCGCGACACCCGCGGCAAGGAGATCGACGGCGCGTGCGGCCAGCTCGTCGCGACCGAGGAAGACCGCGACGTCGCGGCGACGGTGCCGGTCCTCGACTGAAGCGTTCCGCCGCGGCTATGCCCGCACCGATGTGGCGACGTGGGCGGGGGCGGCGACGGAACCCCGCTCGATGAGCCGTTGCGCGAAGACGACGGTCGCCGCGGGGCTGGGATCGCCCGCGAGGCGGCGGAGCAGGATGCGCGCGCCTTCGGCTCCGACCCGGTGGATGGGCTGTTCCATGACGGTGATGCCGGGCATCGTCACGCTCATCCAGTCCGCGTCGTCGAAGGACACGAGGGAGAGCTGATCGGGGATGGATTGCCCGAGCCGTTGCGCCGCACGGAAAGCGGCCAGGGCGATGAGGCTGTCGGAGGCGATGATCGCCGTCGGGGCGTTGTCGCTCTGCAGGAGGCCGGCGACCAGCGTGTCGACGCCGGCGCGCGGCGCGTTCAGGTGCACGAACGAGGCGGGCTGGGCGATGCCCGCTGCGGTGAGCGCTCCGAGGAAGCCGTCGACGCGTTCGGCCACCGCCGACATGGACAGCTCGTCGGCCCTGCGGAAGGGCCCGTCGTGGGGCAGCGTGGTGATGAATGCGATGCGTCGATGGCCGACGTCCAGCAGCAACTCCGTCAGCTGCTGCGCGGCAGCGCGGTTGCCGGTCACGACGGCGTCGGCCTCGATGCCCACGACGGTGCGGTCGAAGAGCACGAGCGGGCGTCGGGCCTCGATGACCGGTCGCAGATTGCCGGGTGCGAGTGACGAGGCGGGAGCAACGAGCATGCCGTCGACCCGCTTTGCGAGCAGCACAGCGATGGCTTTCGCCTCGACCTCAGGCCGCTCGTCCGAGTTGGACAGGATGACGTCGTAGCCAGCGGCAGCGGCGACATCCGCGGCCCCGCGGGTCGCCGCGGCGAAGTAGGGGTTTTCGATGTCGCCCAGCACGATGCCGATGGTCTGCGATCGGCGGGTCGTCATCGACCGGGCCAGCTGGTTGGGCCGGTAGCCGAGCTGCTCCGCGGCCTTGTGCACGCGGTCGCGAACGGCATCGCTGACGGCGCCGTAGTCGCCGAGAGCTCGCGCCGCCGTGGCCTTGGACACGCGCGCGACGCGCGCCACATCGCTGACCGTCGCTTCGCGGGCCCCCGTCTCCAAGCCGCTCACATCGCCTCCCTGGGTGCTGACCCCATGTTACGAACTCGTGAAGGCGCAAAAGTTTCTCTTGACGCGGACCGGTTCGATTTTGTACGGTCCCAGAAACCGCAAAGAGACCGGTCTCAACGCTAAGGGACTGAGACCGGTCTCCGCAATCATCCACACCACCTATGCACTTGCTGCTCAGAGAGGACACCACATGAGCATCCGCTCCACACTCCGTCGTACCGCCCTCACGGCTGCCGCCGTCGCGGCGGCGATCTCGCTCGCGGCCTGCTCGCCCTCCGGGGGCAGCGGAGCCTCGGGTGGCGAGACCGAGAACCCATATGGATTGATCACGCCGGGCGAGATCCGGGTGGCCAGCCTCGGCGACGCGAAGCCGTACACGTTCACCGACGAGGCAGGTCAGTTCACCGGGTTCGACGTCGAGCTGTTCACCGACGTGGCTCACCGCATCGGCATCGACGAGGTCGTGTTCACCGGCCAGGACTTCTCGGGGCTGCTCGCCGCGGTCGCCAATGGTCAGTTCGACGTCGGCGTCGCCGCCATCGGCATCACCGACGAGCGCAAGAAGACCGTCGACTTCTCCGACGGGTACCTCGCCGGCTACCTCACGGTCATGGCGTCGCCCGATTCCGGCATCACCGACGAGAGCAGCCTCGCCGGCAAGCGGCTGGGCGTCGTGCAGGGCACTCTCCAGGAGGCATACGCGGTCAAGAACTTCACCGACACCGATCTCGTGCGCTTCCCCGACAACAACGCCGCGATCTCCGCCGTCAACAGCGGCTCGATCGACGCGCACTTCCTCGACTACGAAGCGGCGAAGGAGTACGCCACGCAGTACGGACTCGTCAACGCGATCGATATTCCCTCGTTCGACGCACCCGCGGGCTTCGCGATCGCCAAGGGCAACACGGCGTTCCAGACCGCTCTGAACGAGGCCCTTCACGCCGCCATGGAGGACGGCACGTGGAAGACGCTCTACCAGAAGTGGTTCCCGGGCTCGCCGATGCCCGATCAATACCTCCCCTCGTCGGAGCAGACCGCGACCCCGAGCGCGACCCCGACCAACTGACCGTGAACGTGCGGGCCGGAGCCCCGGCATCCGGCCCGCACGTCCACTGAGAGATGGAGCGCCTTATGGACTGGCTCGACAACATCATCAAGACCTTCTTCGACTTCGACGCGATGTGGCAGGTGTTCCCTCAACTGCTCGGCACCGGTCTGGTCAACACCCTCGTGATCTCTGTGTGGGCGACCGTCATCGGCATCGTGCTGGGCATGGTCGTCGCGATCATGGGGATCTCGAAGACCCGCTGGCTGCGGTGGCCGGCCCGGGTCTACACCGACATCTTCCGTGGTCTCCCCGCCATCCTCACGATCCTGCTGATCGGGCAGGGGTTCGCGCGGCTCAGTCAGCAGCTGTTCGGACCATCGCCGTACCCGCTGGGCATCCTCGCACTGAGCCTCATCGCATCCGCGTACATCGGCGAAATCTTCCGCGCCGGCATCCAGTCGATCGACCGCGGTCAGCTCGAAGCCTGCCGGGCGCTGGGGATCAGCTACGGCAGTGCGATGCGCCTGGTCGTGGTGCCGCAAGGCGTGCGACGCGTACTGCCCGCGCTCGTGAACCAGTTCATCGCGATCGTCAAGGACTCCTCGCTCGTCTACTTCCTGGGGCTGCTCGTGAGCGAGCGCGAGCTGTTCCGCGTCGGGCAGGATGCCGCCGTGCTCACCGGTAATCTGTCGCCCTTGGTCATGGCGGGCCTGTTCTACCTCGTCATCACCGTTCCGCTCACCCACCTCGTGAACTACTTCGACAACCGGTTCCGCACCGGCCGCCGCAAGGCCACTGCACCCAAGAGCGGTCTGGACGAGGTCGAAGAGATCACTCTCACCTACGGAGAGAACTCATGACCTACACCTCTCCCGTCCCTGTCTCGGGCGGCCACTTCTACGAGGGATCGAGCCTCGAACTACGGGACCTGACGATGGCCTACGGCGATATCGACGTGCTGCGCGGCGTCAGCGTGAACGTCCCGCAGGGCACGACCACCTGCATCATCGGCCCCTCCGGATCGGGCAAGTCCACACTGCTGCGCGGCGTGAACCGACTGCACGAACCGAAGTCCGGCGACGTTCTGCTCAGCGGCAAGAGCATTCTCTCGCAGAAGCCCGACGCCGTCCGGCGTCGCATCGGCCTGGTCTTCCAGCACTTCAACCTCTTCCCCGACCACTCCGCGCTCGACAACGTCGCTCTCGCCCTGCGCAATGTCAAGGGGCTCTCCAAGGCCGAGGCGCGCCTGATCGCGCACGAGCGGCTGACCGAGGTCGGCCTGGCGGAACGTGCCGATCACCGGCCGCGCGACCTCTCCGGCGGTCAGCAGCAGCGCGTCGCGATCGCTCGCGCGCTGGCGATGGAACCGGAGGTCATGCTGTTCGACGAGGCAACGAGCGCCCTCGACCCCGAACTGGTCAAGGGCGTGCTCAACCTCATGGCGAACCTCGCCCAGCGCGGCATGACGATGCTGGTCGTCACGCACGAGATGGGTTTCGCGCGCAAAGTGGCCGACCAGGTCGTGTTCATGGACGAAGGAAAGGTGGTCGAGGCAGGCGAACCGGCCCGGCTGTTCGATGCGCCCCAGAGCGATCGGCTGAGACGCTTCCTCTCGGAGGTGCTGTGATGGCGGATGCCGCGCCGCCGCCGATCCGCACGGCCGTCGTCGGATTCGGCGTGTCCGGACGGGTCTTCCACGCCCCGTTCCTCGCCGCAGACCCGGCCTACTCGCTCGATCTGATCGTCACCGGCGACCCGGCACGCGCCGCCGCCGCCGCCCAGAGCTACCCCGCCGCATCCGTTGTCGCGTCGGTGGCCGAGCTGTGGGCGCGTGCCGACGACCTGGATCTCGCGGTCATCGGCGCGCCCCCGGCGACCCATGCCGACATCGCGGCACGAGCGATGGATGCCGGACTCGATGTCGTTGTCGACAAGCCGTTCGCCGTGACGGCGGCAGAGGGCCGCGACCTCATCGCGCATGCCGAGCGCACGGGACGAGCGCTCACGGTCTTCCAGAACCGGCGCTGGGACGGTGACTTCCGCACCGTCTCGGAGCTGGTGCGCTCCGGCCGCCTCGGAGCGGTGCGCCGCTTCGAGTCGCGCTTCGAGTGGTACAAGCCCGAGATGCGCGCCTCGTGGAAGGCCGAGGCATCCGTCGCCGAGGGCGGAGGCATCCTGTTCGACCTCGGCACCCATCTCATCGACCAGGCGCTGCAGCTGTTCGGGCCGGTCGTCGAGGCGCGCGCGGAACTCGCCGTCAACCGGCCGGACGGCGTCGCGGAAGATGATGCGTTCGTGGCGCTGCGGCATGCGTCGGGGACGATCTCGCACCTGTGGATGAACTCGCTGGCGCCGCTGCTCGGCGCGCGTTTCCACGTTCTCGGCTCCCAGAGCGGCTACACGAGCTTCGGGCTCGACGGGCAGGAGGCTGCCCTCGGCGATGGGGCGTCGCCGCTCGATGAGGACTTCGGCCTGACCCCCGTCGAGCGATGGGGGAGGTTCGGGGTCGGCGGCTCGGCCGCGCCTCTGCCTTCCCTTCGGGGCGACTACGGGGCCTTTTACCGGCTGCTCGCCGACAGCATCCACGAGGGTGCGCCGCTGCCGGTCGACCCCGCCGACTCAGTCGTCGTGCTCGAGCTCATCGAGCGCCTCCACCTCGAGACCGCACTTCACCGCGCCGACGAGCGCACCCCATCGATGAAAGGACACCAATGACTCCCCCCACCGCCACCCCGGCCTCCCCTCGCGTCGTCGTGATCGGCGCCGGCATCCTGGGCGCCTCGACGACCGCTCACCTGGCTCGCGCCGGCGCACGGGTGACGCTCGTGACGGACGGCAAGGCCGCCGACGGCGCGTCGGGGCGATCGATCGCGTGGCTCAACTCGTCGGGGGCGCGAACGCCGGAGTACCGGTATCTCAGGCTGATCGGCATCGACCGGTACCGCACCTGGAGCGCGCGCCATCCCGACAGCGCCGCCTACCTGCGCTTCGACGGCGCCCTGAAGTGGGCGGACGAGGCCGCGGGCGAGAGCTTTGCGCCCACCTTCGCATATGAGCGCGCCGCCGGCTACGACTCGCGCTGGGTCGACAGTGCCCGCGTTGCCATCCTCGCCCCCGATGTGGACGCGTCGACCGTTCCCGCCGAAGGCGCCATCTTCAACGCGGGCGAGGGTTGGGTGAACCTGCCTCATCTCGTCGCCGCCCTCGTGGCCGAGGCCGTCGCCGACGGAGCGGAGTTCATCGAGGGCGCAGGCGAGGTGCGGGTGGACGTCCAGGACGGCGTCGCGACCGGCGTGATCCTCGGTGACGGCACGCGCATCAGCGCCGATCGCGTCGTACTCGCCACCGGGGGGCACGTTCCGACGCAGCTCGCCGCGCTCGGCGTGACGATTCCGGATGCCACTCCCGCCGCGTTCGTCGTCATCACCGAGCCGGTGGAGCCGCGCGTGCGAACGGTCCTGAACACTCCACGGGTCGCGGTGCGTCCCATGCCCGACGGGCGACTGGTGCTCGACGCAGACTGGGCGGAGAAGTCGATCGTCGTCGCAGACGACGGGTCGCTCACCGTTCCGGATGCCTCGGTGCAGGGGCTGCTCGAGGAGGCGTCGCGCGTCCTCGCGGGCCATCCGACGCTGCGCGCCGACCGCATCGGCGCCGGGCTGAAGCCGATCCCCGGCGACGGCGAGCCTGTCGTCGGTGCCGTCCCACAGATCGACGGCCTGTCCGTACTGTTCACTCACTCCGGCGCCACCCTCGGTCTGATCCTCGG
Source organism: Microbacterium sp. F2E (assembly GCF_020905435.1). NCBI lineage: Bacteria > Bacillati > Actinomycetota > Actinomycetes > Micrococcales > Microbacteriaceae > Microbacterium > Microbacterium sp. F2E. The sequence continues at coordinate 30,932 of NZ_JAJJIB010000009.1, forward strand.
TGAGCTCGTCGCCGAGGAAGTCGTGACGGGCACGCCGTCGCCCGTGCTGGATGCGTTCCGGCTCGGCCGGTTCGACGGCGCCGCGCAGGTCGGCGAGGTCGGATCCGGCGCCTGGGCACCGGTCAGCATCTGAATCAGCGTGACGGATGCCGGGCCTTTCGACCCCACCCACCTCCCGCGAGGGGTCGCGACACGCGGCGTGGACCACGCATGACACCGCGTGTCGCGACCCCTCGCGGATTGGCCCGAGGGGGGTGCAGGCGCGGGTAGCGTGGGGGAATGGTCGACTATCGGTACCTCGGCAACAGCGGATTCAAGATCTCGGAGATCACCTACGGCAACTGGGTGACCCACGCCTCGCAGGTCGGCGACGATGCGGCGATCGCGACGGTGCACAAGGCACTCGATCTCGGGATCACCTCGTTCGACACCGCCGACGCCTATGCCAACACGGCCGCCGAGGTCGTGCTGGCCAAGGCCCTGAAGGGCCAGCCGCGCGAGAACCTCGAGATCTTCACGAAGGTCTACTGGCCGATCGGGCGCAAGGGCCCGAACGACACCGGTCTCTCGCGCAAGCACATCTTCGACGGCATCCACGGATCGCTCCGTCGCCTCGAGGTCGACTACGTCGACCTCTACCAGGCGCACCGCTACGATTACGAGACCCCGCTCGAAGAGACGATGCAGGCCTTCGCCGACATCGTCCGCCAGGGCAAGGCGCTCTACATCGGCGTCAGCGAGTGGACGGCCGAGCAGCTGCGCGAGGGCGCCGCTCTCGCCAAGGAGCTGAAGTTCCAGCTCGTGAGCAACCAGCCGCAGTACTCGGCGCTGTGGCGCGTCATCGAGGGCAAGGTCGTGCCGACCTCGGAGGAGCTCGGCATCTCGCAGATCGTCTGGTCGCCGATGGCGCAGGGCGTGCTCAGCGGCAAGTACCTGCCCGGGCAGCCCGTTCCCGACGGCTCGCGCGCGACCGACGAGAAGAGCGGGGCGAACTTCATCAAGCGCTTCCTGCAGGACGACACGCTCGCCGCCGTGCAGAAGCTCAAGCCGATCGCCGAGCAGGCGGGTCTCACCATGCCGCAGCTCGCGATCGCGTGGGTGCTGCAGAACCCGAACGTGTCGGCAGCCCTCGTCGGCGCCTCGCGCCCGGAGCAGCTCGAGGACTCGGTCAAGGCGTCCGGCGTCGTGCTCGACGCCGAGGTCCTGTCGGCGATCGACGCGGCCCTCGCGCCCGTCGCCGTCACCGACCCGGAAGAGACCTACTCCGTCTCGCCCGCCTCGCGTCCGCTCTGAATCGGCGGGACGCGGGCCGCGGAACGTGACGCTCATGGTCACGACGAGCGCCGGCATCCTGCTGTACCGGGTCGATCCGGACGGCGCGGTGTCGGCGCTCGTCGCACACATGGGCGGTCCGTTCTGGTCCCGCAAGGACGAGGGCGCGTGGTCGATCCCGAAAGGCGAGTTCGACCCGCGGACGGAGTCGGCGGCGGATGCCGCGGCGCGCGAGTTCCGCGAGGAGCTCGGCGTCGATCCGCCCGACATCGCGTTGGTCCAGCTCGGCACGTTCGCGTACGCATCGGGCGCCAAGAACGTCACCGTGTTCTGCGGTGAGGCTCCCGGCTTCGCGGCATCCGACGACGATCTTGCGACGCTGGAGTTCGGCGCGTTCGAGATGGAGTGGCCGCCGCGCTCCGGGAAGCGGCAGCGCTTTCCCGAGGTGGATCGCGTGGCGTGGATGCCGCTGGCACAGGCGAGGATGCGCCTCGTCGCCGGTCAACGTCCGGCGATCGATGCGCTGGAGGCGTTGCTCGCCGACTGACCCTCTTGTGGTGGCGCCGCGCGCGGGGGGAGACTGTGCGCGGCGGAAGGGGCCCTCATGGCGCACGGCGACATCACCCACATCGACATTCCGGTCGCGGACCTGGCGAAAGCCGCGGCGTTCTACTCGGATCTCTTCGGCTGGCAGATCGCCGAGCCGCCGGGCTTCGAGGGCTACCCGATGTGGGCCGCTCCCAACGGCATCAGCGGCGGCGGACTGGCGCCGCGGGAGGACGGCTTCACCCAGCCGCGGTCGTACGTCGAGGTCGACTCGATCGACGACACGATCGCGAAGGCCGAGGCGGCCGGGGCGAGCGTCGCGATGGGCAAGCAGCCGATCACGGCGAAGAGCTGGTGGGCGGTGATCGTCGACCCCGACGGCAACCACATCGGCCTGTTCGAGGGGACGACCCAGGACTAGCGCTTCTTCTTCGGCGCCGCCGACACGTCGAGCTGCGGGTGCAGACCGCCCAATGACGACCACGCGCTCGCGGTGCCCTTCGCGGCGTGCTCGGCGCCGCGGACGGCGCGCTCGTCGGCCCACTCGTTGAGCACGTGTCCCTGGTGCCCGCGGACATGTTCCAGGACGACGTCGGGCAAGCCCGCCGCGCGGCGGGCGTCTCGGGCCGCGATCAGCTGTTCGAGCAGATCCCGGTTCTTCGTCGGTGCGCCGGTCGAGGTCTTCCACCCGCGTCGGCGGTGCCCGTCCATCCAGGACGCGTACGTGTCGATCGCGTACTTCGAGTCGGCCTGCACGATCAGGTGCGCGACATCGGCATGGTCCTCGATCGCCTTCAGCAGCCCCATGAGCTCGCCGATGTTGTTGGTGCCGACGGGGATGGCGCCCGCCGCCCAGTGACCGTCCTCGCCGACCCACGCCCATCCCGTCGGCCCCGGATTGCCCTTGCAGGCGCCGTCGGTGGCCACGGTGTAGGTGTCGGGAGTCGTCACCGTTCGACGGTACTCGATGGAGCAGACGCCGGATGCCGCGGGGCCGTGGTGGCCGCTCTCGTACACTGACGACATGACCGGCGTGCGCGTGACGACCGAACTGGACGAGATCGACCTGGACGTCGTCCACCGATGGCTCTCGGAAGAGGCGTACTGGGCTCTCGGGCGCAGCCGCGACCTCGTGGAACGCGCCGCCCTGCCCGACCCCGATCGGATGATGGTCCTGGGCGGCTGACCCCGGACGAGCGCCGCGCGAAGTCCGCAGAAACCGACGAACTCCGCATCCATCTGGGCGATCGGATGCGGAGTACGTGACATTCTGCGAAGTTCGTCGGGCCCGGCGGCACGCCCCCGCGACGACAATGGGAGCATGACGATCTCCCGCCCTGCGCTCACCCTCATCGGCGGCCCGACCGCGATCATCGAGTACGGCGGCATCCGCCTGCTCACCGACCCGACGTTCGACGAGCCGGGCGACTACCCGTCCGGCTCGGTCACGCTGCACAAGCTCATGGGCCCCGCCCTCGGAGCCGACGAGGTCGGTGCGATCGACGTCGTGCTGCTCTCGCACGACCAGCATCCCGACAACCTGGATGCCGCGGGGCGCGCGTTCCTGCCGCGCGCGGGAGTCGTCCTGTCCACGCCTGCGGCGGCTTCGCGCCTCGACGGCGTGCGCGGGCTCGAGCCGTGGCAGTCCCATGCCGTCGGTGACGTCGAGATCACCGCGGTGCCCGCCCTCCACGGCCCCGAGGGCGCGGAAGAGCTCTCCGCGCCCGTCACGGGCTTCGTCGTGCGCGCCCCGGGCCGGCCCGTCGTCTACGTCGCCGGCGACAACGCCGCGCCCGCGCTCGTCGGCGAGATCGCCGGCCGCCTCGGCCGATCGACATCGCCGTCCTGTGCGCCGGCGCCGCCAATGTCGGCCGCTTCGGCGACGCCGACCTCACGCTCAACGCCCGCACCGCGGTCGAGGCGGCGCGGGCGCTGGGAGACGCGATCATCGTCCCGGTGCACGCCGAGGGCTGGCACCACTTCACCGAGACGATCGACCGCCTCGAGCGGGAGTTCGCCTACGCGGGACTCGCCGACAGGCTGCTCGTTCCCGTGGCGGGCGTGCCGCTCGCGCTCTGACGCGCCCCGGCTCCGGCCGGCGCCACGTCCACGAGCTCGCCCACGGTGAGCGCGACGAGAGCGGGATGCCGGTGGACCGCGGCCGCGATGGATCGCACGAGCATCGGCGTGCGCGCTCCGGGCGGACAGGCCGGACGAGCGAGCCGACGCGCGATGCCCGCATCGATCGCGCCGAGCGCGTCGAGTAGGCGCGTCCTTTCGTGCGGGTGTCGAGCTGGAAGGCGTCGCACAGTCGCCGCCGCGCGGTGGCGTAGTGCGGGCCGGTGCCTCCGCCGCGGAGGCGACTGAGCAGATCGATGGCCTCGCCGCGGGAGATGTTCGGCCAGAGACTGACGTCGCCGGAAACCGACGCCACCCGTCGATGCAGACGCGCGGCGTCGCCCCACGGGTCGGCGTCGAGTACGGTCGCCGTGCCCGAGGTGGGACGTGCGAGGCCGAGGCGGATGCGGATGGTGGTCGACTTGCCGGCGCCGTTGGGTCCGAGGAAGCCGTGCACCCGGCCCTCCTCGACGACGAGATCGAGCCCGTCGAGCGCGTGGCCGCGCCCGTAGCGTTTGGTCAGTGACTCCGTGCGGATCACGTCGGTGATGAGCCGGATGCTACGCCGAGAGGGGCCGGGATGGAACTCAGATCTGCGAGCGCGGCCCAGGTTCGACGATCTTGTTGAAACCGGTGACCGGCTGGTTCTCATCGAACGACACCACGGGGCGACGGAACCCTCGGGTGAGGAAGACGAGATATACGAGCCCGAGCCCCGTCCAGATGAGGCCGACGATGAGCGCGTGGTCGTCCAGGTTCACCCACAGCAGTCCGGTCAGCGCCATGCCGATCGCGGGCATCACGATGTAGTTGATGATGTCGCGCGGCGTCCGTCGACGTCCCTGGCGAACCGCGAACCAGGCGATCACCGAGATGTTCACGAAGGTGAACGCGATGAGGGCGCCGTAGTTGATGTAGTCGACGATCTGATCGAGGGTGAAGGCGATGGCCGCCAGGCTCACGATGCCGACCAGCACCACCGTGAAGGCGGGTGTGTGGGTGCGCGGACTGATGTAGCCGAAGAAGCGCTTGGGCAGCACGCCGTTGCGGCCCATGACCAGCAGCATGCGAGCGACCGACGCGTGCGAGGCGAGCCACGACGCCAGCGTGGCTGCGAAGCCCGCCGCCGTCAGCACCGACTGCAGCACGATGCCGCCGACCTGCGAGCCGATCTCCGGCAGCGTCGAGTCGGCGATCGCCTCGGGCGGGAACGCCTCGTGGGCCGGGAAGCGCAGCTGCGTGAAGTAGGCCGCGACGAGGAAGATCGCGCCGCCCACCAGCACGGTCAGTAGGATCGCGCGCGGCATGGTCTTCGGGTTCTTCGCCTCCTCCGCGTACATCGTCACCGCGTCGAAGCCGATGAACGAGAAGCAGACGATAGTCGCACCGGCCAGCACCGCGCCGAACTCGACCTCGGGGTGGAAGAACGGCTGCACGGAGGCGACCGTGCCGGCGCCGGCGCCCTGCACCAACTGCACGATGACCATGACGACGAACACCGCCATGACCACGATCGAGAAGATCAGCAGGATCATGTTGACGTTGGAGGTGCCGCGCATCGTCAGGTAGATGATCCCGGTGACACCCGCGGTGAAGGCCACGACCCACACCCATCCCGGGATGTCGGGGAAGAGCGCCTCCATGTAGCTGCGGAGGATCAGAGCGTTGACCATCGGCAGCAGCAGGTAGTCGATGAGTGACGTCCAGCCGACGAGGAACCCGAGACTCGGGTGCATCGATTCGCGGACGTACGTGTACGCGGAGCCGGCGCTCGGCATGACCCCGACCATCTTGCCGTAGCTGATCGCCGTGAAGCCCATGACGACGAGGGCCAGGGCGTACGCGGCGGGCACGACGTTGTTGGTCTCGACGGCGACGTTGCCGAAGGTGTCGAACACGACCGTGGGCGTCATGTAGCCGAGGCCGAGGCCGACGATCGACCACACCCCCAGCGAGCGGGCAAGGGTGGCGGAGCGAGAGGATGCCGACGTGGCGGCGAGTGACTCGTTCGTGATTCCTCCTGATGATGAGGCGTTTCGGGTGCTCGAAATACTAGGGTCGGCCTGTTTCGTTTGTGTAGCGTCGCCGTCACCGCTGATGACGCGTCGGCGCCATGTTCGGACGATTCGACCGAGGATCGTCCGTTCGCGGACGAAGGGTGCGGGCTCAGACCCCGCGCAGCCCGTCCGTGCGCTCGAAGATGAGGCTCGTGTTGGTCGCCGCGACGATCGAGTGCGTGGAGAGGTGGTCGGTGACGAAGGAGCGCAGGTCGGCGCTGTCACGCCCGCGGAAGTGGATCACGAAGTCCTCTGCGCCGGCGACGTAGAAGTACTGGGCGACGTCGGGGTGGGTGCGCAGCTCCTCGGCGAACCGGGTCAGCTGGGCGCGCGCCCCCGGACGGATCCGCACCGAGACGAGAGCCTCGGTGCGATAGCCCAGCGCGGCGGGGTCGACGTCGACCGTGAAGCGGCGGATCACCCCGCGGGAGACGAGCCGCGAGATGCGCGCGTGCACGGTGGATGCCGCCAATCCCAGCGTCGCGGCGAGGCGGCTCAGCGGCTGACGGGCGTCGCTGCGCAACTCGTCGATGAGTCGGAGATCAGCGGCATCCATCGATATATCTGCGGAGGAGACGGCCATGTGCCGAGCATAGTTCGAATCGGAGTGACTGTTTTCACTGAATCTTCGGATGCTCTTGTCGTGCATCGAGCGGGCTGACATCGTGATCGCGCTGCACCGCTCCACTCCCCTTTCCGCGGACCATTTTGAAGGAGTCCCGCACATGATCATCGGTGTTCCCGCAGAGATCAAAGACAGCGAGCGCCGCGTCGGCATGACGCCCACCGGCGTCGACGAGCTCTCGGCGCACGGCCACCGTGTGCTCATCCAGAGCGGCGCCGGCGTCGGGTCGGGCCTCAGCGACGACGCCTACCGTGCTGCCGGAGCCGAGATCGTCTCCGAGGCCGCCGACGTCTGGGGCGCCGCCGACCTGCTCGTCAAGGTCAAGGAGCCCATCGCGCCGGAGTACGGATTCCTCCGTAAGGACCTGACGCTGTTCACCTACCTGCACCTGGCGGCCGCGCCGGCGCTCACGCAGGCGCTCCTGGCTGCCGGTACCACCGCGATCGCGTACGAGACCGTGCAACTGCCCGACCGATCGCTGCCCCTGCTCGCGCCCATGAGCGAGATCGCCGGGCGACTGTCGGTGCAGGTCGGTGCGCAGCAGCTGCTGGGCCCGGCCGGTGGCCGCGGCATCCTGCTCGGAGGCGTCCCCGGCACCCCGCGCGGGCGGGTCGTCGTGATCGGCGGCGGCGTCGCCGGCACCCACGCCGCGCAGATGGCCGTGGGACTGGGGGCACACGTCACGATCGTCGACCTGTCGATCCCGCAGTTGCGGCGCCTGGACGAACGTTTCGACGGCCGTGTGGACACGCGGGTGTCGACGCGTTCGACCATCGCCGACCTCGTCGCCGACGCCGACCTCGTCATCGGCTCGGTGCTCGTGCCCGGCGCCGCGGCGCCGAAGCTCGTGACGCTCGACATGGTCGAGCGCATGCGGCCGGGCTCGGTGCTCGTGGACATCGCGGTCGACCAGGGTGGCTGCTTCGAGGGTACGCACGCGACCACGCACACCGACCCGACCTACCGGGTGCACGATGCGATCTACTACGCCGTCGCCAACATGCCCGGGGCCGTGCCGCTGACCTCGACCCTCGCGCTCACGAACGCGACGCTGCGCTACACGCTCGCGCTCGCCGACCTCGGCACCGACGCCGCGCTCGCCGCTGACGCGTCTCTTCGTGCGGGCTTGTCGATCCGCGGCGGCGAGGTGATCGACACCCGCATCCTGGCCTGACGAACGCCGCAGATACGCACGAACTCCGCATCCGATCACGCGATCGGATGCGGAGTTCGTGATCCCGGTCAGAGGCGGGACCAGGCCTCCGTGAGCACGGAGCGCAGGATCTGCTCGATCTCGTCGAACTCGGCCGGGCCGATGGTGAGCGGCGGGGCGAGCTGGATCACGGGGTCGCCGCGGTCGTCGGCGCGGCAGTAGAGCCCCGCGTCGAACAGCGCCTTGGAGAGGAAGCCGCGCAGCAGTCGCTCGGACTCGTCGTCGTCGAAGGTCTCCTTCGTGGCCTTGTCTTTGACCAGCTCGATGCCGAAGAAGTACCCGTCGCCGCGCACATCGCCGACGATGGGCAGGTCGAGCAGCTTCTCGAGCGTCGCGCGGAACACGGGCGAGTTCTCGCGCACGTTCTCCAGCAGCTTCTCCTCCTCGAACACATCGAGGTTCTCCAGCGCGACGGCCGCCGAGACGGGGTGTCCGCCGAAGGTGTAGCCGTGCGGGAACGACAGGTCGCCGTGCGCGAAGGGCTCGTAGACGCGGTCGTTCACGATCGTACCGCCCAGCGGCGCGTAGCCGCTGGTGACGGCCTTCGCGAACGTGATCATGTCGGGCTGGTAGTCGTAGGCCTGGGCCCCGAAGTAGTGGCCGAGGCGTCCGAAGGCGCAGATCACCTCGTCAGAGACGAGCAGCACGTCGTAGCGGTCGCAGATCTCGCGCACCCGCTGGAAGTAGCCGGCCGGGGCGGGAAAGCAGCCGCCGGCGTTCTGCACCGGCTCGAGGAACACCGCGGCGACCGTCTCGGGTCCCTCGAACTGGATCATCTGCTCGATGCGGTCGGCGGCCCACAGCCCGAACTCTTCGGGCGTGCCGCCCCCGAACCCCGACTCTTCGGCGCGGTAGTAGTTCGTGTTCGGCACGCGGAATCCGCCCGGGGTGACCGGCTCGAACATGTGCTTCATGACGGGCAGGCCCGTGATCGCGAGGGCGCCCTGCGTCGTGCCGTGGTAGGCGATGGCGCGCGAGATGACCTTGTGCTTGGTGGGCTTGCCCTGCAGCTTCCAGTAGTGCTTGGCGAGCTTGAACGCCGTCTCGACGGCCTCGCCGCCGCCGGACGAGAAGAACACGTGGTTCAGGTCGCCGGGGGCGAGGTTCGCGATGCGGTCGGCGGCCTCGATGCCGGAGGGGTGGGCGTACGACCACAGCGGGAAGAAGGCGAGCTCCTCCGCCTGCTTCGCGGCCGCCTGCGCGATGCGGCGCCGGCCGTGCCCCGCGTTCACGACGAACAGGCCCGCGAGCCCGTCGATATAGCGCTTGCCGCGCGAGTCCCAGATGTGGTGGCCCTCGCCCTTGACGATGATGGGCACTCCGGGGCCCTCGGTCATCACCGACTGGCGTGCGAAGTGCATCCAGAGGTGGTCGCGGGCCTTGGCCTGCAGGTCGGCGTCGTCGATGGTCATCGTGTCCCCCAGTTGTAGAGCTGACGGTGGAGTTTGAGGTAGACGAAGGTCTCGGTCGAGACCACCTCGGGAAGGGCGCGGATCTGCTCGTTGAGCAGGTCCATGAGGTCGTCGTCGTTCTCGCAGACGACCTCGACGAGCAGATCGAACGATCCCGCCGTCGACACCACGTAGCTGATCCCCGGCAGGGTCGACAACTGCGCGGCGATGCCGCGGGTGTCGCCGGCGATGCGGATGCCGATCATCGCCTGACGGGCGAAGCCGAGCTGGAGCGGGTCGGTGACGGCGACGATCTGCATCACGCCCTGGTCGACGAGCTTCTGCACGCGCTGGCGCGTCGCTGCTTCGCTGAGACCGACGGCCTTCGCGATCTCGGCGTACGGTCGTCGCCCGTCCTCCTGCAGCTGCTCGATGATCGCTTTGGACGCGGCATCCAGGGCCTGTCGACGCGAAGGCGCGGTTTCCGTCGTTTGGGGCATGATCGGCGACGATATCAATCGCGACAGTGAATTATCAAGACTGATTCAGAAGTCAGCGGGCTGGCTCCCGTGCGACGTCCGGCGGTCAGTGCATGGTGTCGAGGATGCCGGTGAGGTCCTCGAACGTGGTGCGGGGGTTGAGGATCGCGAACCGGGCGTTGGCGCGGCCCTCGTGGCTCGACGGCGTGACGAAGGCGTGCTGCACGTCGAGCAGGCGCTGCGACCACGCCTCGTACTCGGCGCGCGTCCAGCCGTCGCGCTCGAACACGACGACGCCCAGTTGCGGCTCGCGGACGAGGGAGAACCCGGGCCGCGTCGCGATCTCGTCGGCGATCCGCCGGGCGAGCACGATCGAGGCGCTGACCGCCTCGCGGTAGGCGGCTGCGCCGTGGGTGGCGAGCGAGAACCACAGCGGAAGCCCCCGGGCGCGGCGGGTGAGGTGGGCCGCGTAGTCGGACGGGCTGTAGTCGGAGCGGTCGGTCAGGGTGTCGAGGTACTCCGCGTGCTGCGTGTGCGCGCGTCGGCCCTGCTCGGGGTCGCGGTAGATGAGAGCGCAGGCGTCGAACGGGGCGAACAGCCACTTGTGCGGATCGACGATCACCGAGTCGGCCTGCTCGACGCCGGCGTACAGGTGACGGGCCAGCGGTGACAGCATGCCCGCGAGGCCGTAGGCGCCGTCGACGTGCAGCCAGATGTCGTGGGCGTGTGCTGCCGCGGCGACGCCGGCGATGTCGTCCACGATGCCGAAGTTGGTCGAGCCGGCGGTCGCGACGACGGCGAACACCCGCTCGTGCACGTCGGCGAGCACCTCCGCGACGGCGTCGCCGCGCAGCACCCCGTCGGCATCCGTGGGCACCGTGATGACGTCGACGTCCATCACCCGCGCAGCCGAGGCGATCGAGGAGTGCGCCTGCGAACTGCAGACGACCGCCCAGCGGGTCGGCGCGGCGGCGCCGGTGTCGGCGCGGTGCGCGCGCGCCGCTTCCCGCGCGGCGACAAGGGCGGAGAGGTTGCCGAGCGTGCCGCCCTGCACGAAGACGCCGCCCGCGGATGCCGGCAGGCCGAACTCGTCGGCCAGCCAGCGCAGCACCTCGTTCTCGGCGTGCACGGCGCCGGCGCCCTCCAGCCAGGAGCCGCCGTAGAGTGCGCTCGCCGACACGACGAGGTCGAACGCCGCCGCCGACTTCGTGGGCGCGGTCGGGATGAAGGAGAGATACCGCGGGTCGTCGGTCGTGATGCATGCCGGGGCCAGGACGTGCGTGAACACCCCGAGTGCGCGCTCGGCGCCGACCCCCTCTTCGGAGATCGTCCGCCCCGCCAGGCGGCTGAGTTCGGCGGCGGGCAGCGGCTTGTCGAGCGGGGTGTCCTGCGCGAGCAGGCGTTCGCGGGAGTAGTCGAGCACGAGGTCGACGATGCGGCGCGTCTCGGGGGTGACATCGTGCATGCGGGCGGCGTCGGTCATGTGCGGTCTTTCAGTGCGGGGGTGCGCGGCGGCACCGGTCGTTCGGGGGCGAGTGTCTCGATCGCGCAGCCGAGGCGCAGGAGTGCGGCGTCGTCGCGCGCGCGTCCCGCGATCGTGAGGCCGATCGGCATTCGGATGTCGTCCATGAGCCCCATCGGCACCGTCACGGTCGGGATGCCGAGGTGACGGATGGCGAGGTTGCCGTTCGCGACCCAGACGCCGTTGCGCCAGCCGAGCTCGGCGGAGGCCGGGTTCACGTCCATGTCGGCGGGTCCGACGTCGGCGACGGCGGGGAAGACGACCGCGTCGAGCCCGAGGCCGGCCATCCATTCCTCCAGGTCGACCCGCCGGGTGCGCTCCAGGCCCCTCAGCCCCTCTTCGAGCTCCGGCATGTCGCGCCAGGTCATTCCGGGGTTCTCCCGCACCCAGTCGGGGTAGGTCGCGATGTCGTCGTCGAACCCGGTGTAGCGGTCGGGGAGCGCCCCCGCGGGGTGCGGGAAGATCCGTGCGCCGTCGACGTTCGTGAGGGAGGACAGAGCGGGGTCGCCGTTCGCGGACAGGAAGTCCTCCCACGCCCACGCCGACAGGTCGACGATCTCGCGCCGCAGGTAGGCGGGCGAGACGAATCCGCGCGTCGCGATGGTCGGCGCTTCCGGCCGGTCGCCCTCGTAGGTGCTGACCACGGGGAAGTCCACCTCGACGACCTCCGCCCCCGCCGCCTCGAGGGAAGCCCGCGTCTGCTCCCACAGTGCGATGATCGACGCGCGGGTCTGGATGCGCCGGCCGGTCGGGCCGCCGATGCCCGGGGCGGGGGAGGTCCCGGCATCCGGGTCGGCGTTGATGTACATCCGAGGGATGCCGAGGCGCAGGCCCGCCACCGACGCGCCCGCGCCGAGCGCACGGTAGTCGTCCGGGCGCACGGCGGACGGCGCCGGCAGCGGGATCCATGGCTGTGTGCGCCAGAAGTCGCCGCGGGTGTCGGGGTCGTCCGCGACGATCACGTCGAGCACTTCGAGCAGGTCGGCCATCGTCCGGGTGTGGGGGACGACGACGTCCATCGTGGGCACGAGCGGCCAGTTCCCGCGGGTGGAGATGACGCCGCGCGAGGGCGTGTAGGCGCACAGCGCGTTGTTGCTCGCGGGCCCGCGGCCGCTCGACCACGTCTCCTCGCCGAGTCCGAAGGCCGCGAAGGATGCCGCGGTCGCCGTGCCCGACCCGTTCGACGATCCGGAGCCGAACGGTGCGGTCAGCCAGTCTGCGGAGTACGGGCTCTCCGCCCGTCCGTAGACGCCGCGCTGCATGCCGCCGTTGGCCATCGGCGGCATGTTTGTGAGTCCCAGGCAGATCGCCCCGCCCGCCCGCAGGCGCTCGATCGTGAAGGCGTCGCGCTGGGCGACCAGTTCGGCGAAGGCGGGGGAGCCCGCCGCGGCGGTGAGTCCCCGCACGAGGTAGCTGTCCTTCGCCGTGTAGGGGATGCCGTCCAGGGGTGAGAGGGTCTCGCCGCGGGCGCGGCGCTCGTCGGATGCCGCGGCTTCCGCGAGCGCGTCGGGGTTGCGGACGACGACCGCGTTGAGGGCGGTCGGGGTGGCGGGTGTGTCGTAGGCGTCGATGCGCGCGAGGTAGGCCTCGACGAGTTCGACGGCCGTCGCACGCCCGTCTTCGAGGGCGGCGCGCAGCTCGGCGATCGAGGCGTCGACGACGTCGATCACGAGGTCACCTCGCGCGGCAGGGCCGGCTGCTGCTGCGTGATGCAGTGGATGCCGCCGCCGCGCGCGAAGATCGGGCGGGCGTCGACCGTGACGATCTCGCGCCCCGGGTAGGCGTCGGCGAGGATCGCGCGGGCCTCGGCATCCGCTTTGTCCTCGCCGAAGCCGCAGGCGATGACGCCGCCGCCCACGACGAGGTGGTTGACGTAGCTCCAGTCGACGAAGCCCTCGTCGTCGCGCAGGGTCGCCGGCGCGGGCAGCTCGACGACCTCGAGACGGCGTCCGGCGGCGTCGGTCTGAGTGGAGAGCAGTTCGCGGAGCGCGGCACTGACGGCGTGGTCGGGGTGCGCCGCGTCGCGCTGCGTGTGCAGGAGCACGCGACCGGGGGAGGGGAAGGTCGCGACGATGTCGACGTGGCCGTTCGTGCCGAAATCGTCGTAGTCGCGGGTGAGGCCGCGCGGCAGCCAGATCGCCGTCGTCGTGCCGAGGGTGCGGGCGAGCTCCGCTTCGACGCGCGCGCGATCGGCGTAGGGGTTGCGCCGCGGGTCGAGCTGCACCGTGTCGGTCAGCAGCACCGTGCCCTCGCCGTCGACGTGGAAGCCGCCGCCTTCGGCGACCAGGGTCGAGGAGATGAGTTCCGCGCCGACCTCGGCCGCGACGATGCGGGCGTGCTCGGCGGAGCGTTCCCAGCGTGCCCAGTCGTGTGCGCCCCAGCCGTTGAAGATCCAGTCGACCGCGCCGAGGACGCCGGGGCGTTCGTCGTCGATCACGAACGTGGGGCCGTGGTCGCGCATCCAGAACTCGTCGACGGGCGCTTCCAGGACCGTGACGTCACCCGGCAGCATCCTCCGGGCGCGCGCGAGCTCGGACGGATCGACGACCATCGTCACCGGCTCGAAGCGGGCGATGGCCGCGGCGACTTCCGTCCACGCCGCGTAGCCCTCTTCGCGCTCGGTGTCGGTGTCGCCCAGGGTCGGTCCCTCCACGGGGAAGGCCATCCACGTGCGCGCGTGCGGCGCGGTCTCGCTCGGCATCCGCCAGCTCATCGGCATCCTCGACTCTCGTGCGGTCCTGGAGTAGCTTATTGATCACATGATCAACTCATCGGAGGGTAGCGAGCCGATGCCGCAGACGTCAACCACCGGGCGCGCACGATTGAGCGCCGAGCAGCGCCGGGAGCAGATCGCGGGCGCTGCGCGCGAACTCGCGCTCGCCGACGGGCTGGATGCCGTGACGCTGCGCGCTGTTGCGACGCGCATCGGCGTGGCCTCCGGGTTGGTCGCCCACTACATCCCGAGCATGGACGACCTGGTCGCCGACACCTTCTTCGACATCGTCGCCGGCGAGCTCGAGGAGGTGCGGGCGTTGCTTCCCGACGCTGCCGCTCCCGTGCGGATCGGCGCGCTGCTGCGGACGACGCTGGATCCCGCACGCCGCGACGTCACCCTCGTCTGGGTGCAGGCGTGGGCACTGGGCACGCGCAACGCTCCGCTCGCCGAGCGGGTGCGCGCGGCGATGGACGCCTGGCGTGCGCTGATCGCGGAGGAGGTCTCTCGGGGGATGGCGGCCGGCGTCATCCCGGCGGGTGACGCAGAGCCGCTGGCCTGGCACCTGCTCGCCATGATCGACGGACTCGGCGCGCACGGCCTCGTCGGTTGGGGTGCGGGTATCGATCCGGTGTCGCCCGTGCTCCGTGCCGCGGCGGGACTGCTCGGCGTCGAGGTCGGTGCGTTCAGTCCAGACTCGCCATGACGTGCTTGAGGCGGGTGTAGTCCTCGAAGCCGTAGATCGAGAGGTCCTTGCCGTACCCGGAGTGCTTGAAGCCGCCGTGGGGCATGTCGGAGACGAACGGGATGTGCGCGTTGATCCAGACGCAGCCGAAGTCGAGGTCGCGGGAGAACCGCAGTGCCCGCGCGTGCTCGCGCGTCCAGACGGATGCCGCGAGTGCGTACGGCACCCCGTTGGCCAGCGCGAGCGCGTCCTCCTCCGACGCGAACGGCTGCACCGTGAGCACCGGGCCGAAGATCTCCTGCTGCACGACCTCGTCGTCCTGGCGGATGCCCGTGACGATCGTCGCTTCGAAGAAGCAGCCGATGTCGCCCTGTCGGCGCCCGCCGATCGCGATCGACGCGTGCGACGGCAGCCGGTCGACGAACCCCTGCACCCGCGCGAGCTGGTCGGGGTTGTTCACCGGGCCGAAGAAGGCCTCCGGGTCATCCGGCGCGCCCGTCTTCGCGTGATCGCGGGTGTGGGCGACGAGCTTCGCGACCAGCTGGTCGTGCACCGCGGCATCCACGAGCACGCGCGTCGCGGCCGTGCAGTCCTGGCCGGCGTTGAAGAACGCGGCCTCCACGATGCCTCGCGCGGCCCGATCGAGGTCGGCGTCGGCGAACACGAGCGCCGGCGCTTTGCCGCCGAGCTCGAGGTGCACGCGCTTGAGGTCCCGCGCGGCCGAGGCGGCCACCTGCATCCCGGCGCGCACCGAGCCGGTGATCGCGACGAGCTGCGGGGTGGGGTGCTCGACCAGCATCCGACCGGTCTCCCGATCGCCGAGCACGACGTTGAGAACCCCCGCGGGGAGGATCTCGGCGGCGAGCTCGGCGAGGCGCACCGTGGTCTGCGGCGTCGTCTCGCTC
Organism: Microbacterium sp. F2E; assembly: GCF_020905435.1. Taxonomy (NCBI): domain Bacteria; kingdom Bacillati; phylum Actinomycetota; class Actinomycetes; order Micrococcales; family Microbacteriaceae; genus Microbacterium; species Microbacterium sp. F2E. The sequence continues at coordinate 46,458 of NZ_JAJJIB010000009.1, forward strand.
GGCTTCAGCACGACGGTGTTGCCCGCCGCGAGGGCAGGACCGATCTTCCACACCGCCATGTTCAGCGGGTAGTTCCACGGCGTCACCTGCGCGACCACACCGATCGGCTCGCGGCGGACGTACGACGTGAAACCCTCCGCGTACTCCGCCGCCGCCCGCCCGTCGAGGTCACGGGCTGCGCCCGCGAAGAAGCGGAGCTGGTCCACCGACTGCACGATCTCGTCGGCGACGAGGCTCGCGCGCAGCTTTCCGGTGTCCTGCGACTCCAGATCGGCGAACTCCTCCGCGTGCGCCTCCAGCGCATCAGCGAGGCGGAACAGCAGCAGTTGGCGCTGGGCGGGCGTCGTCCGCTTCCACGTGTCGAAGGCGCGGGATGCCGCCGCGAACGCGGCATCCACCTCCGCCGCCGTCGAGACCGGAGCGTGGCCGTAGACCTCGCCGGTCACGGGGCTCACGAGCGGCAGAGCCGTACCCGATGACGCGACCGGCACGCCGTCGATGATGTTGCGGAGCACCGCTGTCGACGCGGTCACGACGCCACCTCGGCGTCGGTGACCTCCAGCGCGCGGTCGATGACGTCGAGGCCGCGCACCAGGTCGTCCTCCGAGATGATCAGCGGCGGCGCCACGTGCACGCGGTTGAAGTGCGTGAACGGCCACAGGCCCGCCTTCTTGCACGCCGCCGCGAACGCGGCCATCGGGGCGGCATCCGCCCCCGACGCGTTGAACGACACGAGCGGCTCGCGACTGTGCCGGTCGCGCACGAGCTCGATCGCCCAGAACAGGCCCAGACCGCGGACCTCCCCGACCGACGGATGCCGTTCGGCCATCCGCTCCAGTCGCGGGCGCACGACGCGCTCGCCGAGGTCGCGGACGCGCTCCAGGATGCCGTCGCGGCGGAAGACCTCGAAGGTCGCCACACCCGGGGCGCAGGCCAGCGGGTGACCGGAGTAGGTCAGCCCTCCCGGGAAAGAGACCGTGTCGAAGTGCGCGGCGATCCGGTCGGAGATGACGACGCCGCCCAGCGGCACGTAGCCCGAGTTCACGCCCTTCGCGAAGGTGATGAGGTCGGGCACGACGTCGAAGTTCTCGAACCCCCACCAGGTGCCCAGGCGTCCGAAGCCGACCATGACCTCGTCGGCGATGTAGACGATGCCGTAGCGGTCGCAGAGCTCGCGCACTCCCGGCAGGTAGCCCGGCGGCGGGATCAGCACGCCGTTGGTGCCGACGACCGACTCGATGATGATCGCGCCGATGGTCGAGGCGCCTTCCAGGATGATCGTCTGCTCGAGGTGGGCGAGCGCACGCTCGGCCTCCTGCTCCGGCGAGTCCGCGTGGAACGGCGACCGGTAGGCGTACGGGCCGAAGAAATGCACGACCGAGGCGTCGGCCGGCTCGTTGGCCCACCGGCGCGGGTCGCCCGTGAGGGTGATCGCGGTCGAGGTGTTGCCGTGATAGCTGCGGTACATCGCCAGCACCTTGCGCTTGCCGGTGACCAGGCGCGCCATCCGGACCGCGTTCTCGTTGGCATCGGCTCCGCCGTTGGTGAAGAACACCTTCGAGAATCCGTCGGGAGCGATCTCGCTGATGCGGCGCGCCAGTTCGCCGCGCGTGGCGTTGGCCATCGACGGCTGGATCGTGGCCAGGCGACCCGCCTGCTCCTGGATCGCCGCGACGAGGTCGGGATGCTGGTGGCCGAGGTTGAGGTTCACCAGCTGCGACGAGAAGTCGAGGTAGCGGTTTCCCGCGTAGTCCCAGAACGTCGCGCCTTCGCCTCCCGCGACCGGCAGCGGGTCGATGAGCGCCTGCGCGCTCCACGAGTGGAAGACGTGGCTGCGGTCGTCGCCGCGGACGGCGGCGTCGGCCGCCGGGTCGGCGATCGGGTCGATGGTGCTCATGATGTCTCCTCCGGATGCCGCGGACTCAGTGGTTGCTCGGGAAGCCGAGGCTGATCTGGCTCTCGCTGGGGTCGGGCCAGCGGGTCGTCACGACCTTGCTCCGCGTGTAGAAGTGGATCGACTCCGGGCCGTAGATGTGCGAATCGCCGAACAAGGAGTTGCGCCACCCGCCGAACGAGAACGCGCCCACCGGCACCGGGATCGGCACGTTGATGCCGACCATACCGACTTCGATGTCGAACTCGAACTGGCGGGCGGTGCCGCCGTCGCGCGTGAACACCGCGGTGCCGTTCGCGAACGGACTCGCGTTGATGAGAGCGACCGCCTCGTCGTACGTCGCGACGCGGGCGACGGAGAGCACGGGGCCGAAGATCTCCTCGTCGTAGACCTTCATGCCGGGGGCGACCCGGTCGACGAGCGAGACGCCGATGAAGAAGCCATCGCCCTCGAAGCGCTGTGCGGTGCCGTCGACGACGACCGTCGCGCCCTCGGCGGCGGCGCCGGCGACGTACGAGGCCACCTTGTCGCGGTGCTCGCGGGTGATGAGCGGTCCCATCTCGCTCGCGGCATCCGTGCCCGGCCCGATGGTCAGCCCGGCGATGCGCTCCGCGACCTTCGTCACGAGGGCGTCGGCGACGTCGTCTCCGACCGCGACGAGGACCGAGACGGCCATGCAGCGCTCGCCGGCCGACCCGTAGGCGGCCGAGACGGCGGCGTCGGCCGCGGCGTCCAGATCGGCGTCGGGCATGACGACCATGTGGTTCTTCGCGCCGCCGAGGGCCTGCACGCGCTTGCCGGCCGCGGCGGCCCGCTCGTAGATCGAGCGGGCGATCGGGGTCGAGCCGACGAAGCTGACGGCACGGACGGTGGGGGAGTCGAGGATCGCGTCGACGGCCACCTTGTCACCGTGCACGACGTTGAGGACGCCGGCGGGAAGGCCCGCCTCCTCGTACAGACGCGCCAGGAAGAGGGCGGCGGAGGGGTCCTTCTCGCTCGGCTTGAGCACCACCGTGTTGCCGCAGGCGATGGCGGATGCCGTCATCCACAGCGGCACCATCACGGGGAAGTTGAACGGCGTGATCGCGCCCACCACGCCCACCGGCTGCTTCACCGAGTGCACGTCGACGCCGCGCGAGACCTGTTCGGCGTGCTCGCCCTTCAGAAGGTGGACCAGTCCCGCCGCGAACTCGACGTTCTCGATGCCGCGGCTGATCTCGCCCTTCGCGTCGGAGAGCACCTTGCCGTGCTCGGCGGTGATGATCGCGGCCAGCTCGTCGGCGCGCTCGACCAGCAGGTGGCGGAGGCGGAAGAAGACGTCGGCTCGCTTGATGAGGCTCGTGGCGCGCCAGGCCGGCAGCGCCGCCGCGGCCGCCGCGATCGCGGCATCCGTCTCGGCGGTCGACGCGAAGGCGACCTCGGCCTGCACGGCACCGGTCGCGGGGTCGTAGATGGGGCCGGTGCGTTCGGTCGATCCGACGGACTGGCCGGCGATGTGATGACGGATGAGGTCCATGAGGGCTCCTGTTCGGACAGTTCGACCGGGTCGTGACATGCTTATGCTGACGGAGCACAGGGGGGAGACGCAGGTGTCCGATCGTCGCGATGTGGACGGTTCTCGGACAGAACGTCCGGCCGCTGTTCTGCCGACCGTCTCCGAGGTGCTGGCCCTCGACGCCTTCGTGCCCGGCGCCCCGGTCGTCGTGGTCGGCGGAGCCGCCCTGGAGGCGCCCGTGCGCTGGGTGCACGTCTCCGACAGCGCGGATGTCGCGCGACTGCTCGAAGGCGGAGAGCTGCTCCTGTCCACCGGTTCGGGGTGGCCGGACGATCCGCGACGGCTGGCGCACTTCGTCGCGCAGCTGGCTGAGGTGGGGGCTGCGGGCATCGTGCTCGAGCTGGGCGCCCACTACCGCTATGTGCCGGCGGTGCTGGCCGATGCCGCACGCAGCGCCGACATCGCGCTGATCGTGCTGCACCGAGAGGTGAAGTTCGTCACCATCACCGAGGCCGTGCACCGCCGGATCATCGCCGACCAGACGGCGGCTCTGGAAGCCCGCGACGCGGTGCGCACCCTGTTCACGGGACTTGCGCTGCGCGGGGCGCCGACGGAGTTCATCGTCGAGCAGGTCGGTCTCACGCTGGCCGCCCCGGTGGTGTTGGAGAGCGTCGGACACGAGGTCGTCGTCGCCCACGTCGGCGGTGCCACCGAGACCCGCACGCTCCGCGACTGGGCGCGTCGGTCCCGCGCCGCCGCCGCGGCACCCGACCGGGAGGGGCGCACGATCGTACCGGTGGAGGCCCGCGGCATCCGCTGGGGATGGCTCGTGGCGCTGCCCGGCGCCGCCCACCTCGCCGGACGCGACGCCGTGCTCGAGCAGGCGGCCACCGCGCTCGCCCTCGGCAGGCTCGCCGATCCCGGCGGCGAGGAGTGGTCGCGGCTGGGGCGTCGGCGCGTGGTCGACGCGCTGATCGACGGACGATTCACCAGCCTGTCCGCGGTGGCGGCGCGATTGGATGCCGCGGGCATGCCCCTCGTCGGCACGGTGGCCTTCGCGGTGGTCGCCCTCGTGTCGTCGGGCCGGGGCGGCGACGCGGTCACGGTCGCGGCCGCCGCCGACATCGCCGCCGCGGCGATCGGCGCGCGCGTCGTGTGCGGCACGAGCACGACCCTCGACGACGGGTCGGCGCTGGTGCGCACGCCGCTGATCCTGGCGGTCGCGGGCCGCGCGACGAGCGCTGCCGACAACCGTGCCGACGCATTCGCCGTCGCACTCGAAGACGCCCTGCGGGCGGGGTCGACGTCGGCGCGGGCGCGGGTCGTGCTCGGCCCGGGCGCGGTCATCCCCGCGCTCGAGCCCGCGGCCGCGTACGAGCGCGCGGTCGGAACGCTCGTCGCGGGCCTTCGCGAGACGATCGACCTCGTCGGTGCCGATGACAGCTTGCGTGGTGCTTCCCGCCGCGGCGCGGACGGCCGGCGCGTGGCCGAGCGTCCCCTCACCCGGGTGGTGGCGGCGCTGCGCGACGATCATCGCCTCATCGCGCACGCGGAGCGGATGCTCGATCCGGTGCTGGCCGACGGCCGCGCTCGGGGCGGCGACCTTCTCGAGGTGCTGACGGCGCTGCTCGCGCATCCGTCCAACCGCACGGCGGCCGCCGAAGCGGCGCACCTGTCGCGATCGGTGTTCTATCAGCGCATCGCCCTGCTCGAAGACCTTCTCGGCGTCGATTTCGACGATGGGGAGCAGGTCGCTGCTCTCCATGTCGCCGTGCTGACCCATCGGCTGCACGCGGCCGGGTGAATCCGTACGCGGCTGTCGCCTTCTGTATGCATTAGGGCGCCGAAATTGGTCATCGCTTCCTCGCAGCCTCGCTGATGTATACACTATGGGTGTCGAGAGGAGAACGCGTGCGTGCCAGTGACCGTGCCTACCGGGTGCTCCTCGACGAGATCCAGTCCGGCGATCTGGCGCCCGGCACGGTGCTCGCCGAAGTCGAGCAGTCCGTCCGCCTGGGCGTCAGCCGCACGCCGCTGCGCGAAGCACTCGGGCGCCTCCTCGCCGACGGCCTCGTCGTGCAGCCGTCTCCGCGACTGACGGTGGTCAGCGACATCGATGCCGGCGACATCCGCGAGCTCTTCGAGGTGCGCCGCGCCCTGGAGGAGACGGCTGCGCGCCTCGCCGCCGGCGGGGCAGAGGGAGCGCTGTTCGCGGCGTTGGCCGGTGAGTTCGCCCGCACGGAAGCCGCCGCCGACCCCGACGCCTATTACGCGCTCATCGCGCGCTTCGACGAAACGCTCGACGCGGCCGTCGAGAACGACTACCTCACGGCGGCGCTGAAGAACGTGCGCACCCACCTGGTGCGTGTGCGCCGCCTCGCGCGCGACAACCCCGACCGCCTCGCGGCATCCGTCGCCGAGCACCGCCTCATCGCCGCCGCGATCGCCGTGGGCGACGGCGACCTCGCCGCCCACGCCACGCACGTGCACCTGTACAACGCCCTGACCTCGATCCTCGCCTCGCTGCCGTCCACGGAAGGAACCCCATGACCGTCACCCACCACGTGCGCGTCCACCGCTCGGAGGAGAACCTTGCGCGCGAAGACCAGCTCGCCTGGAAGATCGCGGAGGTCGCCGCCGACCCCGTCGCGGTCGAGCCCGCCGTCGTCGACATGATCATCAACCGCGTGATCGACAACGCCGCCGTCGCCGCCGCCTCGCTCACCCGCGGCCCCGTGGCCGCGGCGCGCGCGCAGGCCCTCGATCACCCGGTGAGCCGCAACGGGCATGGCTCGACCGTCTTCGGCGAGCCCAACGAGACCCTCTCGAGCCCCGAGTGGGCGGCCTGGGCGAACGGCGTCGCGGTCCGCGAACTCGACTACCACGACACGTTCCTCGCGGCCGAGTACTCGCACCCGGGCGACAACATCCCCCCGATCGTCGCGGTCGCCCAGCACGTCGGCGCCGACGGCGCGGCGCTCGTCCGTGGCATCGCGACCGGATACGAGATCCAGATGGACCTCGTGCGCGCCATCTCGCTGCACAAGCACAAGATCGACCACGTCGCCCACCTCGGCCCCTCGGCCGCGGCCGGCATCGGCACCCTGCTCGGCCTCGACGAGGCGACGATCTACCAGGCCGTGAGCCAGGCCCTCCACACGACGACGGCCACCCGTCAGTCCCGCAAGGGCGAGATCTCCACGTGGAAGGCGCACGCCCCCGCCTTCGCCGGCAAGATGGCGGTCGAAGCCGTCGACCGGGCGATGCGCGGGCAGACCTCGCCGAGCCCCATCTACGAAGGTGAGGACGGCGTCATCGCGTGGATGCTCGACGGCCCGGATGCCTCGTACGACGTGCCGCTCCCCGCCCCCGGCGAGCCCAAGCGTGCGATCCTCGACTCCTACACGAAGGAGCACTCGGCCGAGTATCAGGCGCAGGCGTGGATCGACCTGGCCCGAAAGCTCCACGGCCCCCACCCCGAGCTCGCCGACCCGGCGAAGGTGGAGAGCATCGTGCTGTACACGAGCCACCACACCCACCACGTGATCGGCTCGGGCGCGAACGATCCGCAGAAGTACGACCCGCAGGCCTCCCGCGAGACCCTCGACCACTCGATCCCGTACATCTTCGCCGTCGCGCTGCAAGACGGCGGCTGGCACCACGTCGACTCGTACCTGCCCGCTCGTGCCGCCCGCGAAGACACGGTCGCGCTGTGGCAGAAGATCACGACGGCGGAGGATGCCGAGTGGACGCGCCGCTACCACTCCGAAGACCCCGACGAGAAGGCCTTCGGCGGACGTGTGGAGATCACCCTCGCCGACGGCTCGACGATCACCGATGAGATCGCCGTCGCGGACGCCCATCCGCTCGGGGCCCGGCCGTTCGCCCGCGCCGACTACATCGCGAAGTTCCGCCTGCTCGCGGAGCCCGTGCTCGCGCCGGAGGAGATCGACCGGTTCCTCGGCCTCGCCGAGCGGCTGCCCGAGCTGACCGTCGACGAGGTGCGGGAGCTCAACATCGTCGCCCGGCCGGGCGTCCTGGCATCCGTGCCCGCGCCGAAGGGGCTGTTCTGATGTCCGCTCGCACGTGCGCGCCGTACCGTTTGCAGGATCAGACCACACACACCGCCCCGAATCGGGCTCTGCAGGCGCGAAAGCTGTGGTCTGATCCTGCATTCGGTACAACGGCGACCAGAGCAGGGCGCGCGGCGGGAGGGCTGGCCTGATGCTGTACGCGCAGACTCCGGCCGCCGAGAAGCGGCGCCTGCTGCGCGAGCGGCTCGCCGCGGGCGAGCTGCTGCGTTTCCCCGGGGCGTTCAACCCGCTGTCGGCCCGGCTGATCGAGCAGAAGGGCTTCGAAGGCGTCTACATCTCGGGCGCCGTGCTGTCGGCCGACCTGGGCCTGCCCGACATCGGCCTGACGACGCTCACCGAGGTCGCCGGGCGCGGGCAGCAGATCGCCCGCATGACCGAGCTCCCCGCGATCATCGACGCCGACACCGGCTTCGGCGAGCCGATGAACGTCGCCCGCACGATCCAGACGCTCGAGGATGCCGGGATCGCCGGCACCCACATCGAAGACCAGGTCAACCCGAAGCGCTGCGGCCACCTCGACGGCAAGCAGGTCGTCGACGAGAACACGGCCCTCAAACGAATCCGCGCCGCCGTCGACGCGCGCCGCGACCCGAACTTCCTCATCATGGCGCGCACCGACATCCGTGCCGTCGAGGGCCTCGGCGCCGCGATCGACCGCGCGAAGGCGCTGGTGGATGCCGGGGCGGACGCCATCTTCCCCGAGGCGATGCGCGATCTCGCCGAGTTCGAAGCGGTCGCGAAGGCGGTCGACGTGCCGATCCTCGCCAACATGACCGAGTTCGGCAAGAGCGAGCTGTTCGCCGTCGATGCGCTGCGGGATGCCGGGGTGCAGATCGTCATCTGGCCGGTGTCGCTGCTGCGCATGGCGATGGGCGCCGCCGGTCGCGCACTCGATACGCTGAACGACGAGGGACGCCTCACCGGGCGGCTGGGGGAGATGCAGCACCGCGCCGACCTGTACGACCTCATCGACTACGAGGCGTACAACCACTTCGACCAGAGCGTCTTCAACTTTCAGATCACGAAGGAGTGACCATGCCCGACATTCACAAGGGACTCGCCGGGGTCGTCGCCGACGTCACGGCGATCAGCAAGGTCAACCCCGAGACCAACTCGCTGCTGTACCGCGGCTACCCCGTGCACGAGCTGGCCGCCACCCAGTCGGCCGAGGCGGTCGCCTACCTGCTGTGGAACGGCGACCTGCCGACGGACGAGCAGCTCGCGGCGCTGCGGTCGACCGAGCGCGCGCACCGCGCCCTGCAGGATGACGTGAAGGCGGCGATCGACCTGACGCCGCTCGACGCGCACCCGATGGACGAGGTGCGCACGGCGGTCAGCGTGCTGGGCGCCCGCGACCTCGCCGGCACGGGCTCGGTGCTCGACGCCACGGGCACGCCCGAGGAGAACCTCGAGCGCTCGATTCGCCTGTTCGCGGCGCTGCCGGCGATCGTGGCCTACGGCCAGCGCCGTCGCCGCGGCGAGGAGCTCATCGCGCCGCGCGACGATCTCGACTACGCCGCCAACTTCCTCTGGATGACCTTCGGGGAGGAGTTCGACGACGTCGTGGTGGATGCCTTCAACCGCTCGATGATCCTGTACGCCGAGCACTCGTTCAACGCCTCGACGTTCACCGCGCGCGTCATCACCTCGACCCTGTCCGACCTGTACTCGGCCGTCGTCGGCGCGATCGGCGCGCTCAAGGGGCCGCTCCACGGCGGGGCGAACGAGGCCGTGCTGCACATCTTCGACGAGATCGGCGACGCCGACGAGGTGGAGGCCTGGCTCGACCGCGCGCTCGCCGAGAAGCGCAAGATCATGGGATTCGGGCACCGCGTCTACAAGCACGGCGACTCGCGGGTACCGACCATGAAGGCGGCGCTCGACACCCTCATCGACTACTACGACCGCCCCGACGTCGAGGCGCTGTACACGACGCTCGAGCGCGAGTTCGTCGAGCGGAAGGGCATCTACCCGAACCTCGACTACCCGTCGGGTCCCGCGTACAACCTGATCGGGTTCGACACCCTGACCTTCACGCCGCTGTTCGTCGCGGCGCGGGTGGTCGGCTGGACCGCGCACATCATGGAGCAGGCCGCGTCGAACGCGCTCATCCGTCCGCTGTCGGAGTACGTCGGCCCCGACGAGCGGCGCATCGCGGGCTTCGTCGACGAGGCCGGCACCTCGACGATCACGCTCCGCGCCGCCGAAGCCGAGGGCTGATCCGGCTCGAAGCATCCTCGTCCCGCCCCGCGCCGGCGCAGCGCGCCCGGCGGCACCGGGTCGGGGCGAGGATGCCTCACACCCGGATCGTGGCTGAATGAGAGGATTCTCATACCGAACTGTGACCGGTCCCAGTAGCGTCGGGGGTACCTGCTCAGGGCACGGTGCCGTGCCCGTGCCCGCACACCCCGGGAGCTCCGCGTGCCTCAGTCGACGACGACCGTGTCCACCCCCGCGCGGCGCGCGTTCGCGCTGCTCGCCGCCGCCGTCCTCGTCGGGGCCGGCGCCGTCGCCGTCACTGCCGCGCCCACCCTCGCCGCCGATCGCGTGCCCACGCTCGTCGGCGACCTGCAGAGCGAGCTGGGATGCCCCGGCGACTGGGATCCCGCGTGCGCCGCGACCACGCTCGAACCGGTCGACGGCACCACGCAGTACGCGCGCACGTTCGACGTGCCGGCGGGCACGTACGAGTACAAGATCGCGCTGAACGGCGCGTGGGACGAGAGCTACGGCGCCGACGGCGCGGCCGGGGGAGCGAACATCCCGCTCACCATCGCCGGACCGGCCTCGCTCCGCTTCGTCTACGACGACACCTCGCACCGCATCGCGATCGAGACCACCACCTTGGCATCCGGGTACACCGCTGCCGACGACGCGATCGTCTCCGCGCCCGTGCGCCAGGCCGGCGACGGCAAGCAGTTCTACTTCGTCATGACCGACCGGTTCGCCAACGGCGACACCGCGAACGACACCGGCGGCCTCACCGGCGACCGCCTCACCACCGGGTTCGACCCGACCTCGAGCGGCTTCTACAACGGCGGCGACATCGCAGGCCTGCGCGCGAACCTCGACTACATCGCGGGACTCGGCACGAACGCGATCTGGCTGACGCCGAGCTTCATGAACAAGCCCGTCCAGGGCGAGGGCGAGAACGCGAGCGCCGGGTACCACGGCTACTGGATCACCGACTTCACCCGCATCGACCCGCACCTCGGCACGAACGACGAGCTGAAGGCCTTCATCGACGACGCGCACAGCCGTGGCATCGACGTCTACTTCGACATCATCACGAACCACACCGCCGACGTCATCTCGTACGCCGAGAACCAGTACACCTACATCGACCAGGCGACGAAGCCGTACACCGATGCCGCGGGGAACGCCTTCGACCCCGCCGACTTCGCCGGCACCGACACGTTCCCGACGATGGATGCGGCCACGAGCTTCCCGTACACCCCCGTCGTCGACCCGGCCGAGGCGAACGTGAAGGTGCCGGCCTGGCTCAACGACGTCACGCTGTACCACAACCGCGGTGACTCCACCTATCAGGGCGAGTCGACGACGTACGGCGACTTCTCCGGGCTCGACGACCTCATGACCGAGAACCCGGCCGTCGTGAACGGCTTCGCCGACGTGTACGAGTCGTGGATCGACCTCGGCATCGACGGATTCCGCATCGACACGGCCAAGCACGTCGACTTCCCGTTCTGGCAGCAGTGGACGGCCAAGGTGCTCGACTACGCGCACAGTCAGGGCAAGCCCGACTTCTTCATGTTCGGCGAGGTGTACGACGCCGACCCCGCCGTGCTCTCGCCGTACGTGCGCGACACCGACATGAACTCGGTGCTCGACTTCGCGTTCCAGTCGGCCGCGACGAGCTTCGCCAAGGGCGGCGACGCGCAGGTGCTGCAGAAGATGTTCGCCGGCGACGACCGCTACACGACGCCCGACTCGTCGGCGACGGCGCTGCCGACCTTCCTCGGCAATCACGACATGGGGCGGATCGGCTACTTCCTGAAGAACACGCCGGATGCCTCGGGGCGCGATCTGCTCGCGCACGACCTGCTGTTCCTCAGCCGCGGCCAGCCGGTCGTCTACTACGGCGACGAGCAGGGCTTCACCGGGGCCGACCCCGGCGGCGACAAGAGCGCCCGGCAGACCCTGTTCGCGAGCGAGGTGCCGGAGTATCAGAACCAGACCCTGATCGACGGCACGCCGGTGGGATCGGCCGACCGCTACGGCACCGACACCGCCCTGTACACGCACATCGCCGGGCTCTCGGCGCTGCGCGCGCAGCATCCGGCGCTCGTCGACGGCGCGCAGATCGAGCGGTACGCGAAAGACGGCGTGTACGCCTTCTCGCGCGTCGGCGCCGACGAGAAGGTCGAGTACCTCGTCGCGCTCAACAACACGGCATCCGAGGCGACCGTCACGGTGCCGACGCTGACGGCGGATGCCTCGTTCACGGGTGTCTACGGCTCGACGGGCTCGCTCACGACCGGCGCCGACGCCACGGCCGCCGTCACGGTTCCCGCCCTCTCCGCGGTCGTCTACCGCGCGGACGCCGCCGTGACAGCCCCCGCCGCGCCTGCGCCCCTCGAGGTGACGGCGCCGGCCGCCGGTGCGGGGCTGTCGGGTCAGGTCGCCGTCTCGGCGACCGCCGACCAGTCGTGGCGGCAGACGAGCTTCGCCTGGCGCGTCGTCGGCGGTGACGAGTGGCACCCACTCGGCACGGCCGAGGACACGACGCCCGGCGTCTTCCACGACGTCGCGGGGCTCGCGGCGGGCACGCTCGTCGAGTACCGCGCCGTGTCGACGGATGCCGCCGGCCACCGCTCCGCGGCGTCCACCTACGCGTCGGTCGGGAACCGCGTCAACCTCACCGAGGAGCCCACGCCGGAAGAGCCCGACGACGCGACACCCTACGACTTCGTGAGCATTCCGGGGTCGCTGAACACCGAGATGGGCTGCGCGGGCGACTGGGCGCCCGACTGCGATCAGGCGCAGATGACCCAGGTCGACGGCATCTGGCGGCTGTCGGTCGACCTGCCCGCCGGCGACTACGAGTACAAAGTCGCGACCGAGAAGAGCTGGGACGAGAACTACGGCCAGGGCGGCGTCGCGAGCGGCCCGAACCTCGTCCTCCGCCACGCCGGCGGACCGGTGACCTTCTGGTTCGACCCGCGCACGAAGGTCGTGCGGTCGAGCGATGACGGCCCCGTCGTCACCCTCGCAGGCTCGTTCCAGTCGGAGCTCGGCTGCGCGGGCGACTGGGCGCCCGACTGCCTGCGCGCGATGATGTTCGACGGCGACCGCGACGGCGTCTACGAGTTCTCGACGACGAAGCTGCCGACCGGCTCGTACGAGCTGAAGGTCGCGCACGGGCTCAGCTGGGCGGAGAACTACGGCGCCGACGGCGCGCGCGACGGCGCGAACATCGCGTTCTCGGCCACCGAGGGCAAGCGCGTCTCGTTCCGCTACGACGTGGCGACGCACCTGCTCGAGATCGTCTCGGCCGACCCGGCGCTCCCCGGCACCGGCCAGTCGCGCGCGCACTGGATCGACGCCGACACGATCGCGTGGCCCGGCGAGCTCGGCGCACCCGCCGTCGGTGCGACCTGGCAGCTGTACGGCTCGGCCACGGCGGCGCTCGCCGTCTCGGACGGCGACGTCACCGGGATGGACGGCGACCCGGTGACGCTGACACGCGTCGGCGACGGGCTGACCGACGCGCAGCGCGCGCGCTTCCCGGCTCTCTCCGGCTTCGTCGCCCTGCACGTCGAGGGGCAGGACCGCGACGCCGTCGCGACGCTCCTGCGCGGGCAGCTCGCCGTCGCGCAGCGCGGTGCCGACGGCAAGCTCACCGCCTACACCGGCGTGCAGATCCCGGGCGTGCTCGACGACCTCTACGCCGACGCCGTCGCTGACGACGACCTGGGGGTCTCCTTCCGCGGATCCAAGCCGACCTTCCGCGTCTGGGCGCCGACGGCGCAGACGGCGACGCTCCTGACGTGGGATGCCGGTGCGACGGGCGATCCCGCGCGGCGCGAGGCATCCTTCGATTCGGCATCGGGCACCTGGAGCGTCACGGGCGGGAAGGCGCTGACCGGCGACGAGTACCTCTGGGAGGTCGCGGTCTACGCCCCGACGACCGGGAAGGTCGAGACGAACCAGGTCACGGACCCGTACGCGGTCGCGCTCACGACGAACTCGACCCGGTCGGTCGCGATCGACCTCGCCGACCCCGCGTGGGCGCCGAAGGTGTGGAAGAAGACGAAGGCGCCGGTGATCGCGCGCGACGTCGACCGTGCCATCTACGAGCTGCACATCCGCGACTTCTCGATCGGCGACGAGACGGTGCCCGAGACCGAGCGCGGCACCTACCTCGCCTTCGCCCGGGACAGCGCCGGCACGCAGCAGCTGAAGCAGCTGGCATCCGCCGGCATCAACACGGTGCACCTGCTGCCGTCGTTCGACATCGCGACGATCGAGGAGAACCGCGCCCAGCAGGCGGTGCCCGCGTGCGACCTCGCGTCGTTCGCGCCCGACTCCGCCGAGCAGCAGGCCTGCGTCGCGGCGGTCGCCGACACCGACGGGTTCAACTGGGGCTACGACCCGTTCCACTTCCAGGCGCCCGAGGGCTCGTACGCGGTGAACGCCGAGGGTGGGGCGCGCGTGGGCGAGTTCCGGACGATGGTCGGGTCGCTCCGCAAGATGGGGCTGCAGGTCGTGCTCGACGAGGTGTACAACCACACCTCGGCCTCGGGGCAGGCGGACACGTCGGTGCTCGACAAGGTCGTGCCGGGCTACTACCAGCGCCTCGACGGCAACGGCGCCGTGCAGACCTCCACGTGCTGCCAGAACGTCGCCACCGAGCACGCCGTCGCGCAGAAGCTCATGGTCGACTCCGTCGTGCTGTGGGCGAAGGAGTACAAGGTCGACGGCTTCCGGTTCGACCTGATGGGGCACCACTCGAAGGACAACATGCTCGCCATCCGGGCCGCACTCGACGAGCTGACCCTCAAGAAGGACGGCGTCGACGGGAAGAAGGTGTACCTCTACGGAGAGGGCTGGAACTTCGGCGAAGTGCAGGACGACGCCCTGTTCGTGCAGGCGCGGCAGGGGAACCTCGGCGGCACCGGCATCGGCACGTTCAGCGATCGCCTCCGCGATGCGGTGCACGGCGGCAGCCCCGTCGACGCCGGCTCGACCTTCCGCCAGGGGTACGGCACGGGGCTCGCGACCGACCCGAACGGCGACCCGATCAACGGCACCCCCGAGCAGGCGCTCGCCGACCTCGGTCACCAGACCGACCTCGTGGGGCTCGGACTCGCCGGAAACCTCGCCGACTTCGCCCTGACGACCGCCGACGGCAGCGTGAAGAAGGGAGCGGAGCTCGACTACAACGGGCAGGCGGCGGGCTATGCCGACGAGCCCGAGGAGATCATCAGCTACGTCGACGCGCACGACAACGAGACGCTGTACGACCTCGGCGTGCTGAAGCTGCCGAAAGACACGACGATGGCCGACCGGGTGCGGATGAACACCCTGTCGCTCGCGACCGTGACGCTGTCGCAGACCCCGTCGTTCTGGCACGCGGGCACCGAGCTGCTGCGGTCGAAGTCGCTCGACCGCAACAGCTACAACTCGGGCGACTGGTTCAACCGGATCGACTGGACCGGTCAGGAATCGACGTTCGGGTCGGGGCTGCCCCCGGCCGCCGACAACCAGGAGAAGTGGGCCGTCATGCAGCCGCTGCTCGCGGACCCCGCCCTGAAGCCCGGGCCGGCGGACATGGCCGCGGCGGAGGCATCCGCCCTCGACCTGCTGCGGGTGCGGGGCGAGGTGCCCCTCCTGCGACTCGGCTCGGCCGACCGCATCGAGCAGAAGGTGTCGTTCCCGAACAGCGGCGCCGGCGCGACGCCGGGCGTGATCACGATGCTCGTCGACGACACGGTCGGCGCCGACGTCGATCCCGACCTGGCCGGTGCGCTCGTCGTCTTCAACGCGTCGCCCGAAGCGACCACGCAGACCGTGCCCGCGCTGTCGGGGCGCTCGTTCACGCTCACGTCGGCGCAGGCGAACGGGTCGGATGCCGTCGTGAAGACGACGACATGGGATGCCGCCACGGGCACCGTCACGGTGCCGGCCCGCTCCGTCGCGGTGCTGACCGAGGCCCAGCCGGTCGCGACCCACGTGATCGCGCAGCCGAGCCGACTGCTCGTGCGCCACGGGTCGTCGGTCAGTGTGTCGGGCAAGGTCACGGCCGACGACCGCAGCGCGCCCGTCGGCACCGTCACCGTGACCGACAACGGCACGACCGTCGCGACGGTGACCCTGGATGCCGACGACCGCGGCCGGTTCTCGGTGACGCTGCCGGCGCTCCGCCGCGGCCTGCACGTCGTGCGGGTCACCTTCACCGGTGCCCCCGGCTGGCTCGACTCCCGCGCGAGGGGGGTGCTGCCCGTCGTCGCGTACTGACGGGCGCGGACGGCGCGGACGGGCGGCGGGCCGCTGACCGGTGCGCGTGCTGACACGCGCGCGGGCAGGAGACAGGATGGATGCCATGAACATGCGCACCGCCGTCATCGTCGACGCCGTCCGCACCCCGTCGGGGCGCGGCAAGCCGGGCGGGGCGCTCAGCGGCATCCATCCGGTCGACCTCGCCGCGCACGTGCTGCGCGCGACGCTCGAACGCAACGGACTCGACTCCCGTCAGATCGACGACGTGCTGCTCGGCTGTGTGAGCCAGGTGGGCGAGCAGACGATGAACATCGCCCGGCAGGCGGTGCTCGCCGCCGGCTTCGACGAGCGGGTGCCGGCGACCACGATCGACCGGCAGTGCGGCTCGAGCCAGCAGGCGGCGCACTTCGCCGCACAGGGCGTGATGGCCGGCCAGTACGACATCGTCATCGCCGGCGGCGTCGAGTCGATGAGCCGTGTGCCGCTCGGCATCGCGGCATCCGTCGCCGGGTCGCCCTTCTCGCCGCGCCTGCACGAGCGCTACCCCGAGGGGCTCGTCAACCAGGGCGTCTCGGCTGAGCTGATCGCCGAGCGCTGGGGCCTCAGCCGCGACGATCTCGACGCCTACGCGGCGCAGTCGCACGCGCGCGCCGCCCGTGCCGCCGCCGAGGGGCGCTTCGACTCGCAGCTGCTTCCGGTGCCCACGGAGGAGGGCGAGGTGACCGCCGACGAGACCGTGCGCCCGGGCACGAGCGTCGAGGGTCTCGCCGGGCTCGCGCCCGCGTTCCGCACGGATGCCCTGGCCGCGCGCTTCCCCGAGCTCGACTGGCGCATCACGCCCGGCAACTCGTCGCCGCTGACCGACGGCGCCTCCGCCGTGCTCATCATGAGCGAGGAGAAGACGAACGAGCTCGGCCTCACGCCGCGGGCCCGGTTCCACTCCTTCGCCGTCGTGGGCGACGATCCGCTCCTCATGCTCACCGGGCCGATCCCCGCCACGCGGCGCATCCTCGAGCGGTCGGGGCTCGGCATGGACGACCTCGACGCCTACGAGGTCAACGAGGCGTTCGCCTCGGTGCCCCTCGCCTGGGCGGCGGAGGTAGGCGCCGACCCGGAGAAGCTCAACCCGTGGGGTGGCGCCATCGCGCTCGGCCACGCGCTGGGCTCGAGCGGCACCCGGTTGCTCGGCACGCTGCTCGCGACGCTCGAGGCCACCGGCGGGCGGTACGGCCTGCAGACCATGTGCGAGGGCGGCGGCATGGCGAACGCGACGATCATCGAGCGACTCTGAGCCCGGGCGCCGGTGCGGGAGGGAGAAGGATGCCTCGGCAGAGGCAGAACCCGCCCCTCCCGCCGCGGGCGGTACTCGTCTACACTGAGCAATGTGCCCTACCGGGCCGCGACGAAGATGTCGATCTGTCTCACGAGGACGTGACTGTATGAGCATGACTGTGACCCCTGCCGCTCTGACCGACGAGGAGCGCGCCGCCATCATCGACGCGGTGCGCGAGTTCGCGCAGTCGCGTCTTGCGCCGAACGCGCTCGACTGGGATCGGCGCAAGCACTTCCCGCGCGACGTGCTCGCCGAGGCGGGTGAGCTGGGTCTCGGCGGTATCTACGTGCGCGACGACGTCGGCGGCACCGGTCTGCGGCGCACCGATGCGGCGGCGATCTTCGAGCAGCTCGCCGTGGGCGACCCGGCGATCGCCGCCTACATCTCGATCCACAACATGGTCGCGTGGATGATCGACACGAACGCCACCGAGGCGCAGCGGCAGGAGTGGCTGCCGCGGCTCGTCACGATGCGCGATCTCGGGGCGTACTGCCTCACCGAGCCGGGCGCGGGCTCCGACGCCGCCGCCCTCACCACGAGTGCAATCGCCGACGGCGACGACTACGTGCTGACCGGTGTCAAGCAGTTCATCTCGGGTGCCGGCGAGGCATCCGTCTACGTCGTCATGGCCCGCACCGGCGAGCCCGGCGCGAAGGGCATCACCGCGTTCCTCGTCCCGGCGGACGCCCCGGGGCTGAGCTTCGGCCCGAACGAGCAGAAGATGGGCTGGAACGCGCAGCCGACCCGGCAGGTGATCCTCGACGAGGTGCGGGTGCCGGCCGCGGCGATCCTCGGTGAGCTCGGCGGCGGCTTCCGCATCGCGATGAAGGGCCTGAACGGCGGCCGCGTCAACATCGCCGCGTGCTCGCTCGGCGGGGCGCAGTGGGCGCTCGACCGGGCCGTGCGCTATGTGCACGAGCGGTTCACCTTCGGCGAGGCGCTCGCCGAGCGGCAGTCGGTCGTGTTCACGCTCGCCGACATGGCGACCGAGCTGCAGGCCGCGCGCGCCCTCGTGCGCGACGCGGCGCGCGCGATCGACGAGGGAGCGCCCGACGCGGCCGCGCAGTGCGCGATGGCCAAGCGCTTCGCGACCGACGCCGGCTTCGACGTCGCCAACCGCGCGCTGCAGCTGCACGGCGGCTACGGCTACCTGCACGAGTACGGCATCGAGAAGGTCGTCCGCGATCTGCGGGTGCACCAGATCCTCGAGGGCACGAACGAGATCATGCGGGTCATCATCGGCCGCGCCGTCGTGGGAGCATGACCCCATGACGGACTACACGACGATCCTGGTCGAGCAGCGCGGACGCGTGGGCTGGATCACCCTCAACCGCCCCGAGGCGCTCAACGCCCTCAACTCCACGCTCGTGAGCGAACTCGCCCACGCGGCATCCGTGTTCGATGCCGACGAGCAGATCGGCGCCATCGTGCTCACCGGCTCTCCGCGGGCGTTCGCGGCCGGCGCCGACATCAAGGAGATGGCCGACAAGACGCCCGTTGAGATGTCGCTGCGAAACCCGTTCGCCGGCCTCGAGGAGTTCAGCCGGGTGCGCACGCCCGTCGTCGCGGCGGTCGCCGGCTACGCGCTCGGCGGCGGGTGCGAACTCGCGATGACGTGCGACGTCATCCTCGCCGCCGACACCGCCACCTTCGGCCAGCCGGAGATCAACCTCGGCGTCATCCCCGGCCTCGGGGGCACCCAGCGCCTCACCCGTGCGGTCGGCTACTACAAGGCCGCCGAGCTCGTGCTCACCGGGCGCACGATGGATGCCACGGAAGCCGAGCGTGCCGGCCTCGTCTCGCGCGTCGTGCCCGCGGGCGACCTGCTCGCCGAGGCGGAGCGGGTCGCCGAGGCCATCGCGTCGAAGTCGCTGCCCGTGGCCTACGCCGCCAAGGAGGCGCTGCGCGCCTCGCAGGAGACGACCGCCGCCGAGGGGCTGCGCTTCGAGCGCGCTCTCTTCACGTCGCTGTTCGCCCTCGACGACCAGAAGGAGGGCATGGCCGCCTTCCGCGAGAAGCGCGCCGCGAACTTCACGCACCGCTGAGGTCGCCCGGGGCGCCACTCCGACGTCGGATGCCGGTCCGAGGCATCCATGCCCGATGATTCTCAGTCTCACGCTTAGCGAGACTGCGTCGCATCTCGTAGGATGGTCCCATCGCGAAGGAGAACCGATGAAGATCGTGGTGCTGGTCAAAGAAGTCCCCGACACCTATGGCGACCGAAAGCTCGATCTCGAGACCGGTCTCGCCGACCGAGCGGCGTCCGAGCGCGTGCTCGACGAGATCGGCGAGCGGGCCCTCGAGGTGGCGCTGAGCTACGCCGACGCGAACCCCGGCACCGAGGTGCAGGTCGTGTCGATGGCGCCCGAGGAGGCGTCGGCGACCATCCGCAAGGGCCTCGCGATGGGCGCCGCCTCGGCGCTGCAGGTCGTCGACCCGGCGCTCGCCGGTGCCGACCTCGGCGTCACCGCGACGGTGCTCGCCGCCGCCGTGCGCCGCGCCGGCTTCGACCTCGTCATCACCGGCAACCTCTCCACCGACGGCTCGGGCGGCGTCATCCCCGCCATGCTCGCCGAACACCTCGGCGTGCCGCAGGCGACCGCCCTCTCCTCGGTGACGATCTCGGCGAGCGAGGTGTCGGGCACCCGTGCCACCGACGGCGGTGTCGCGCAGGTGACCGCCGCGCTGCCGGCCGTGATCTCGATCACCGAGGCACTGCCGGATGCCCGGTTCCCGAACTTCAAGGGCATCATGGCGGCGAAGAAGAAGCCGTTCGAGACGGTGTCGCTCGCCGATCTCGATGTCGACATCGACCCGGCCGCGGCGCCGCAGTCGATCCTCACGCAGGTGAGCGAGAAGCCCGCGCGCGGTGCGGGTGTCAAGATCACCGACGAGGGTGACGCGGGCGAGAAGCTCGCCGCGTACCTCATCGAGAACCGTCTGGCGTAAGGGGCAGATCATGGTGGATTTCGCTGCAGACTCGATTCTCGTCGTCCTCGACGTCACGCCTTCGGGCGAGCTCGCGTCGTCGGCGGCCGGACTGCTCGGCGCGGCCGCGCAGGTCGGCACGCCCGTCGCGCTCGTCGTGGCCCCCGGCGACGCGCAGGCCGCGCTCGCCGCGGCCGCCGGTGAGCGCGGTGCCGCGACGGTGCTCACGGCCGACCTCGGCGGCGCGGACGGCGCGCTGACCGTGCCGGTCGTCGACGCCCTCGCCGCGGCGGCCGCGCTCGTGCGCCCCGACGCCGTGCTCGTGTCGAACTCGATCGAAGGCCGCGACGTCGCGGGCCGGTTCGCCGTCCGCTCGCACTCGGCCCTCTCCGTCGACGCCGTCGGCGTCGCCCGTGACGACGAGGGCGTGCTCGCCCAGCACTCCGTCTACGGCGGCGCGTACAACGCGACCTCGGCGCCGACGTTCTCCGCTCCGGTCATCACGGTGCGCCAGGGCGCGATCGACGCGCGCGCCGACGCGGTCGCCTCTCCCGTGATCGTGCCGCTCGAGGTGACGCCGTCGGGCGCGCCCGCGGCATCCGTCACCGGATTCACGGCCGAGGTGGCGACTTCGTCGCGGCCCGAGCTCCGCGGCGCCGCGAAGGTCGTCTCGGGTGGGCGCGGCCTCGGCTCGGCCGAGAAGTTCGTGCTCGTCGAACAGCTCGCCGACGCCCTCGGCGCGGCCGTGGGTGCCTCGCGCGCCGCGGTGGATGCCGGTTACGTGCCCTACTCGGCCCAGGTCGGCCAGACCGGTGTGTCGGTCGCCCCGCAACTGTATGTCGCTCTCGGCATCTCGGGCGCGATCCAGCACAAGGCCGGCATGCAGACCGCCAAGACGATCGTCGCGATCAATAAAGACGGCGATGCGCCGATCTTCGAAATCGCCGATTACGGCATCGTCGGCGACGTGTTCCAGGTCGTTCCCCAGCTCATCGCGGCGCTCGACGCCGACCGGGCGAAGAAGGCGTAATGGTCTCGTCGGGTTCGCCCTCGGCGCTGCGGCGCGGCCTGCCCCGCGTCGCGGGCGGCGACGCGTGGCCGCCCGCCGGCATCGTGCCCGCGGGGGCGACGCCCGCGCCGGAGACGGGTGAGGTCGTGGATGCCACGGCGACGGTCGCGGCGACGCCCGCGCTCGCATCGGCGGATGGCGCGGCGAGCGTCTCGCCGGCACCCGTCGCTTCTGCTGCTGAGCCGACGGTCGACGCATCGGCGCCAGCCGTGACTGCCGCGGCCGCGTCGCCCGCGGCCCCGGCCACCGCCGCCGTATCGACGCCGCTGCGCCGCGGCTTGCCGCGCACCCGCGGGGGAGAGGCGTGGCCGCCGGCATCCGCCGTCGCCGCGACGACCGCGTCGCCCGCCGCCCCCGCAGCGACGGCGGCCGCCGCTGCTGCGACGCCGACCGAAGTCGCTGCTGCCGTACCGGCCGCCGTCTCGGGAGCCGCCACCGGCGCGACCGCTGCAGGCCACGCCGTGGCCGCTGCCGCCGCGTCGACCGCCGGCGAACCGCTCCGCCGCGGACTGCCCCGCACCACGGGCGGCGACCCCTGGCCTCCGGCCGGCGCGGCGCGCGCCGCCGCCCCGGTCGCCGCGCCTCTCGCCTCCGCTCAGACCGCTGCGCCGGTCGCCGATGCGCCCGCCGTTGCCGCCGTCTCCGTCGAGGCATCCACTCCCGCCGCCGCCGTGGCATCCACCCCCGTGGCATCCACCGCGCCCACCTCGACCGCCGTCGCGACCGCCGACGAGGCGCGTGCTCCGCTCACCGTGCCGCGCACGGTGTGGCCTGGGCGCGCCGCGAGCCACCGGCCCACGCCCGAGCCCAAGCCGAAGCGCATCGGGCCGTTCACGAAGGGACAGTGGGCGGGTGTCGTCATCGTCGGCGGCCTCGGGCTGCTGCTGGCCGCGGGCATGGCGGTCGCGCTCGTCCGCTTCCTGCTGAGCCTCGACGCCATGCAGGACTTCCTCGCGACCTACCCCGGCGAGTACCACCTGCCCGAGGGGGCGCCCGTCGGCATCCCCGCGTGGCTCGGCTGGCAGCACTTCTTCAACGTGTTCCTGATGGTGCTGATCATCCGCTCGGGTCTGACGATCCGGAACGAGAAGCGGCCGGCGGTCTTCTGGGCGCCCAAGAACGACCCCAAGGGCAAGACGAGCCTGACGATCTGGTTCCACCAGGCGCTCGACATCTTCTGGATCCTCAACGGCGTCGTCTTCGTCGTCCTGCTGTTCGTCACCGGGCAGTGGATGCGGATCGTGCCCACCAGCTGGGAGGTCTTCCCGAACGCGCTGAGCGCCGCGCTGCAGTACGTGTCGCTCGACTGGCCCACCGAGAACGGCTGGGTGAACTACAACTCGCTGCAGCAGCTCGCCTACTTCTCCACGGTGTTCCTCGCGGCGCCCCTCGCCATCGCGAGCGGGTTCCGGATGAGCGGCCTGTGGCCGAAGAAGAACGCGAAGCTCTCCGCCGCGATCCCGATCGAATGGGCGCGCAAGGTGCACTTCCCGACGATGCTGTTCTTCGTCGTGTTCATCATCATCCACGTCGCGCTCGTGTTCGCGACGGGGGCGCTGCGCAACCTCAACCACATGTACGCGGCGCAGGGCTCGGTCGACGGCGTCGCCTACGCCGACAACTGGACCGGGTTCTGGATGTTCATGCTCTCGCTCGTGGCCATCGCCGCGGCCTGGATCGCGGCTCGCCCGATGACGATCGCACCGATCGCGCGACTGTTCGGCACGGTCAGCGGCCGCTGACGCGGCGGGTGCCCGCTCGCGCGGCGACCGGCGCGGCGCCGGGCCGCGCGGACGATCAGCGGGTGAAGCGCACCTCGGTGAGCGTCTCGCCGAGGAAGGGCTCGGTGTGGGTCGCGCCGTCGAGGGTGAAGCCGTTGCGCGTGTAGAAGCGGTGCGCGCGGGGGTTGTCGTCGGCGACCCAGAGGTACACCGGCTCGTCCTTCTCGACGGCCGCGTCGAACAGGCGCTGTCCGACGCCGGTGCCGTGATACGCGTCGAGCAGGTAGATGAAGTACAGCTCGCGCGGGCGCGGGGCGTCGCGGTCGCGTGCGGGGCCCGAGCCGACGAAGCCAACGATCTCTCCGTCGACGAGCGCCGCGAACATTTTGAAGTCGGGGCCCTGCGAGACCCAGTGGGTCCACAGCTCGGCGAGGCGCTTCGGCGACACGTTCTCGAGCGCGGCCTTGCTGATGAGGTGGTCGTAGGTCTCGTGCCAGCAGGTGGCGTGCACCCGCCCGAGAGCCTCGGCATCGACGTCGCGAACGGGACGGACGACGGTGTCGGTCTGCGCTGTGACTTCGGAAGAAGTGTCGGAGGTGGCTTCCATGGCCAGACTCTACGTCCGCCCCGACCCCGCGCCAAATCGGTGCCTTCGCACTCGTCATGGC
This sequence comes from Microbacterium sp. F2E, assembly GCF_020905435.1. NCBI lineage: Bacteria > Bacillati > Actinomycetota > Actinomycetes > Micrococcales > Microbacteriaceae > Microbacterium > Microbacterium sp. F2E. The sequence goes on from NZ_JAJJIB010000009.1 coordinate 70,123, forward strand.
GTTCGGCGATTGTGCGTCTCCCACAACGGTTTTCGCGATCCGACCGCCGGTGGCGCTAGTGTCCCCCGAGTGAATGTGTGGTGGCGAACCCTGCTGACGATCTGGCGCGCGAAGGTGCTGCTGCACCGCAACGGACCGATCCCGCCGCGGAGCGTCGGCCGTGTCCGGCTGCGGACTCTCCCGACCGACATCGACCTGCTCATGCACATGAACAACGGACGGTACGCGTCGCTGTTCGACCTCGGACGGTTCGACCTGCTCATCCGTACGGGGCTGTGGGATGCCATGAACGCGCACGGCTGGTACGCGGTGGTCGCCAGTGAGACGGTGACCTTCCGCAAGTCGCTGCAGCTGTGGCAGCGGTTCACGGTCGAGTCGCGCCTGTACGGCCACGACGACAAGGCGGTCTACCAGATCCACCGGGCAGTGGTCGGCGGCGAGGTGTACGCCGAGATGATCGTGCGCGCGCGGTTCCTGCGCAGGGGCGGGGGAGTGGTCAACACCGACGAGCTGTTCGCCGCGCTCGGCCGCCCCGACGACCTGCCGGCGCTGCCGCAGTGGATCGCGGATTGGGCCGCGGGTGCGGCCCTCCCCTCGACGAAGGCGCCCGCGCCGAGCACCTGGGACTGATCCTCACCCGCCGTCGGGAGGACCGACGCGCGACGGCTCAGGCGGCGCCGAGCCCGTCGAAGGCGTCGGCGATCGCGTCACGCACGAGCCGGATGCCGGGTCGGCCGGCGCCCGACCGGCGCGAGGCGGCGAAGATCTCCCGGGCCGGGTCGCCCGGCAGCGCGCCGAGCGTCACGGGCGGGCGTGATCCGTTCCACAGCAGGTCGGGGAGCATGCCGACCGCGTGCCCGGAAGCGATGAGCGCGACGTGCGCGCCGAGGTCGGCGAGGGAGAAGCGCACGTCGGGCTCGAACCCCGCCGCGCGGCACTGCTGCACGGCCCACTCCCGCGCGGCGGTGCCGACCGGCTCCATCACCCAGGCGCGGTCGGCGAGGTCGCCGAGCGGGGCGGCCGCGCCGCGCGTGGCGAGCCGGAGCGGATCGAGGCCGAGGGTGTGGCGCTCGAGGTCGGGGCGGTGCGCGCGGGTGAGCCCCGGATACTGCTCCGCGATCGCGAGGTCGAACCCGCGCGCGGACAGCTCGAACAGCCCCTCCTCGGGCGGCACTTCGGCCAGCTCCACGCGCAGCATCGGGGCGCGCTCGGCGAGGAGCGTCAGCGCGGTCGGCACGATGGTGCGCGCCGCCGTCTGCAGCACCGCCACCCGCACGGGGGCGATGCCCGGCTGCAGCCGTTCGAGCTCGGCGCGCATCTCCTCGTCGGCGTCGAGGGCGCGTGCGGCGTGCGCGGCGAGGGCCGCCCCCTGCTCGGTGAGGCGCACGCGCCGCCCGTCGGGCACGAGCAGGGCGATGCCGGCGTCGCGCTCGAGCTGGGCGAGCTGCTGCGAGATCGTCGAGGGGCTGTAGGAGAGCGCGTCGGCGACCGCCGCGAGGGTGCCGCGCAGCGACAGCTCGTGCAGCAGTCGGAGCCGTCTCAGCTCGAACACGCCGTCCCTCCGCTCTCGCCCGCGCCTCGTGTGAGCCGCACGGCGACGCCGCCTAGGCATCCATCGATGAAGTCGAACGATATCCATCATGGATCATCGCTTTTGTCGAACTATACGCGTGCCGCATGCTGATCGGATGACGACAGTGCAGGCTGGAGATGTGACCATCGACGACGCCCTCCCCGACCTCACCGACCAGGCGATCGCGCTCGCCGAGCGCTGGGTCGCCGAAGCGGCCGACGTGCAGGCCGATCCGGCCGCCGAGCGGCTCGCGGGCGTGCTGAAAGACCCGAACGGTCTGCCCTTCACGATCGGGTTCGTCGACGGCGTCATGCGTCCCGAGTCGCGCAGCGCCGCGGCATCCAACCTGCAGCGCGTCGCGCCCCTCGTGCCGGAGTTCCTGCCCTGGTACCTTCGCGCCGCCGTCCGCACCGGCGGCGCCCTCGCGCCCGTGCTGCCGACGCCCGTCGTGCCGATCGCGCGGCGCGTGCTGCGCGAGATGGTCGGCCACCTCGTCGTCGACGCGCGGCCCGACAAGCTCGGTCCGGCGCTCGCGAAGATCCGCGAGTCGGGGGCGCGGCTCAACCTCAACCTGCTCGGCGAGGCGGTGCTCGGCGAGCACGAGGCGCTGCGCCGCCTCGAGGGCATCCACGAGCTCATCCGCCGCGACGATGTCGACTACGTCTCGGTGAAGGTCTCGGCGATCGCGAGCCACATCTCGATGTGGGCTTTCGACGAGACGGTCGACACCGTCGTCGAGCGTCTGCTGCCGCTCTACCTCACCGCCGCCGGCCGCGGCGGCACGGCGCCGACCTTCATCAACCTCGACATGGAGGAGTACCGCGACCTCGACCTCACGATCGCGGTGTTCACGCGCATCCTCGAAGACCCCCGGCTGCAGCAGCTCGAGGCGGGCATCGTGCTGCAGGCCTACCTGCCCGACGCGCTGCCGGCCCTCCGCCGCCTCACCGAATGGGCGACCGAGCGCGTCGACGCGGGCGGCGCGCGCATCAAGGTGCGGCTCGTCAAGGGCGCGAACCTCGCGATGGAGCGGGTGGATGCCACGATCCACGGTTGGGCCCTTGCGACCCACGCGTCGAAGCTCGACACGGATGCCTCGTACCTGCGCTGCCTCGACGAGGCCCTGCGCCCCGAGCACACCCGGGCCGTCCGCATCGGGGTCGCCGGGCACAACCTCTTCGACATCGCCTACGCGTGGCTGCTCGCGGGGGAGCGCGGCGTCACCGCCGACGTCGAGTTCGAGATGCTGCTCGGTATGGCCCAGGGCCAGGTCGAGGCCGTGACGCGCGAGGTCGGCCACGTGCTGCTGTACGTGCCGGTCGTCCGCCCCGACGAGTTCGACGTCGCCATCAGCTACCTCGTGCGCCGGCTCGAGGAGAACGCGTCGAGCGAGAACTTCCTCTCCGCCGCGTTCGACCTCGCGGTCGACCCGGCGATGTTCGTCCGCGAGCGCGACCGGTTCGTCGCGTCGCTCGAGCGCGCCGCCGACGACACCCTGCCCGCGAGCCCGCGCCGCCGCCAGGACCGCGCCGCCGAGGCTGGGGAGGAACCCGCCGACGCATCCGCCGCGCCCGAGGCCACGACCCGCGACGCCGCCGACACCGACGACGTCGACGACGCCGACCTGACCCAGGTCGTGCTCGGCATCGCCCGCGGCGGCGAGGGCGACGACTCCGCCCGGGCGCAGGTGTTCGGCGGCGAGGAGTTCGTCGACACGGCCGTCTTCGCCGGTCGCGAGGCGCTGGGATCGGCGAAGGCCGGCGCCGAGGGCGGCGCGGCGGGCTTCGCCAACACCCCCGACTCCGACCCGGCCCTCCCCGCCAACCGCGTCTGGGCGAGCGAGATTCTGGCGCGCATCGAGACGTCCGCGGCCGGCGACGCGACGATCGCCGCTGCGCGGATCGACTCCGGCGACGACCTCGAAGAGACCGTCCAGCGCGTGCGCACCGCCGCGAGCGCGTGGGGCCAGACTCCCGCCGCCGAGCGCGCCGCCGTGCTGCAGGCCGCGGCCCGCGCCCTGGAGGCCCGCCGCGGCGAGCTGATCGAGGTCGCGGCGTCCGAGACCGGCAAGGTCTTCGCCGAGGCCGACGTCGAGATCAGCGAGGCCGTCGACTTCGCGAACTACTACGCCGCCACCGCGCGGGAGCTCGACCGGGTGCCCGGCGCCGTGTTCGTCCCGGCGCGCCTCACCGTCGTCACCCCGCCGTGGAACTTCCCGATCGCGATCCCGGCCGGGGGCGTGCTCGCCGCGCTCGCCGCGGGGTCGGGCGTCGTGTTCAAGCCCGCGCCGCAGGCCCGCCGGTGCGCCGCCGTCGTGACAGAGGCGCTCTGGCAGGCGTTCGACGAGGCCGGGATCGCGCGCGAGGTGCTCGCCCTCGCCGACATCGACGAGGGCGGCCTCGGCCGGCAGCTCATCGCGCACGACGATGTCGACCGCGTCATCCTCACCGGTTCGTGGGACACGGCGGCGCTGTTCCGCTCGTGGCGACCCGAGCTGCCGCTGCTCGCCGAGACGAGCGGCAAGAACGCCATGATCATCATGCCGTCGGCCGATCTCGACCTCGCGGCATCCGACCTCGTCAAGAGCGCGTTCGGCCACGCCGGCCAGAAGTGCTCGGCCGCGTCGCTCGCGATCCTCGTCGGCCCGGTCGCGCGCTCGGAGCGCTTCGCGCGGCAGCTCGTGGATGCCACGCGGTCGCTCCGCGTCGGCACGCCGGCCGACCCGCGCACCGAGGTCGGCCCGGTCGTCGAGCCGCCCCGCGGCAAGCTCGCCTGGGCGCTCACGGAGCTCGAAGAGGGCGAGCAGTGGCTCGTCGTTCCGGAGGAGATCGACGACGTGGCGCCCGAGTACGCCGGGCGGCTGTGGCGGCCCGGCATCCGCGTGGGCGTGCGCCCGGGCTCGCGCACGCACCTCGAGGAGTTCTTCGGACCGATGCTCGGCGTCATGCACGCCGCCTCGCTGGAGGAGGCGATCGAGCTGCAGAACGCCGTCGCCTACGGACTCACCGCGGGGCTCTACACGCAGGACCCCGACGACCTCGCCCGGTGGCTCGACGGCGTCGAGGCGGGCAACCTCTACGTCAACCGCGGCATCACCGGCGCGATCGTGCAGCGGCAGCCGTTCGGCGGCTGGAAGCGCTCGTCGGTCGGCGCGGGCACCAAGGCGGGCGGCCCGAACTACCTGATCGGACTCGGCTCGTGGCGCTCCGCCACGGGCGGTGCGCCCTCGTCGACGCTGCACCTGCGCGGGCTCGACACCCGCATCACCTCGCTCATCGAGGCCGCCCAGCCCTCGCTCGACTACGAGGCGTTCGAGTGGCTGCGCCGCGGCGCGCTCTCCGACGCCGTCGTGTGGGACCGCGAGTTCGGCCGCGTGCGCGACGTGTCGCAACTGAAGGTCGAGCGGAACCTGTTCCGCTACCGTCCCGTCGAGGTGGCGGTGCGGGCGACGAAGGATGCCTCGTGGCAGGCGCTGCTGCGGGTCGTGGTCGCGGGCGTGCGCGCGGGCGGCGGCTTCAGCCTGAGCGCCCCGGTGGGGCTTCCCGCGGCGGTGCGGCGCGCGCTCGGCGACCTCGACGTGCCGGTGTACCTCGAGACCGACGACGAGTGGATCGAGCGCGTGCGCGCAGCGGGCACCTCGCGCGTGCGGATCATCGGCGCCGAGGAGTCGGTCGCCGCGGCCCGCACCGCGCTCGCCGACGCGACCGGCGGCGACCCCGACATCGCGGTGTACGCGAACGAGGTGACCACGGCGGGACGGATCGAGCTGCTGCCCTTCCTGCACGAGCAGGCGATCTCGATCACGGCGCACCGGTTCGGCAACCCCGACCCGTGGAGCGAAGCGGTCATCTGATCCCCGTCGTCCGGGCCGGAGAGAAACAAGTTATCTTTCTGGTCTCGGGAGCCCTCGCGAGCAACGATGTGAGTGGCGCATCTGGGGAGCGCCGACGGAGACCGGTGTCAGCACGACGCTGATTCAGTCGCTGCGGGCACTCAAATCCTGTGGGCACGCAGTGACGTTGGTCTGGCCGTCAATTGACACGCCGGGGGGAGTGTCGCTCTGGGGTTGGGGGATTCACTCGACCCCAGAGCTCCCGCCCCCGTCGCCGCTGTCATCGTCCCCGCTGTCGCCGTCCGTGACGGGCGTCATGAACTCGTTGACGAGGGCCCGCACGCCGAGCGCGAACAGCGTCCAGTCGCCCTCGGGCACCTCGTCGCCCACCGCCGCCGTGACGCGGGGATGGTCGATCCCCTCCAGGGTGCGCACCGCGAAGCCCTCGCCCATCGCCGCCATCGCCTCGGTGAAGTCGGCCACCGTCAGAGGCGCCTTCATCCGGAGCCCGTACGCCTCCATCAGCGAGGCGTAGAACTCCGCGAACGCGGCGATCGATTCGCGGTGGCGCTGCCGGCTGGCATCCTTCAGCTCCGGCCACGTCTGCGCCGTCGTGCGCAGCGCCAGCGAGATGAGGAACTGCTGGGCGTCCAGGGCGTCGGCGGGGTCGTCGGTGTCGACGGCGGCGATGCGCACGTGCGCCTCGGCCGCGGCGCGGATGACGTCGTCGCCGTCCGCGCCGGCCGCCACCAGTTCGCCGACGGCGGCGCGCGCATAGTCGGTCGGCCCGCTCAGGCGCAGCCGCACCATCGCGACGGCGAGGTCGCGCTGGTAGTCGTTCTGATCGGCCCACAGCCGGTAGGCGGCGCCCGTGGTGAGCCCCGCGTGCCGCAGCACGTCCTGCAGCCGGATGTGCTGCACCCCCGCCGACACCCCGCGCTCGAGCAGCATCTGCATCCCGACCCGCAGCAGCAGTGCCCGGGTCTCGTCCCCTGTTCTTCTCCCCATGGAAAAGAAATCTACTCACCGGTGCTCGTCGACGGCAGGGCCGATTCTGGCACAATGGATCCCGGCGTGCCCGCCCGACCTTTCCTCTCCGCCCCGTCGGAACGAGTCGAAGCGCCGACGGGCCTCTGGACAGCGTCCGCCGCCCTTCGAAGATCAAGGAATCGAGGAGCGAGATGTCCCTTTCGTCCGCACCCGCCGCGCAGGCCGCACCCGCGGCCCCGGCTCGCATCGCCCAGCACCGCCGCTACCTGATGTGCCGCCCCGAGCACTTCACGGTGAGCTACCGGATCAACCCGTGGATGGAGCCCGCCAAGCCCACCGACACCGCCAAAGCGCTGGCGCAGTGGCAGACGCTCTACGACACGTATGTCGCGCTCGGTCACGAGGTCGAGCTCATCGACCCCGTCCCGGGCCTGCCCGACATGGTCTACACCGCCAACGGCGGCTTCATCGTCGACGGGCGCGCGCTCGGCGTGCGCTTCCGCGTCGACGAGCGCCGCGGCGAGGAGCGTCCGTTCATGGACTGGTTCGCCGCGCACGGCTTCGACGTGGTCGAGCCCGTCTCGGTGCAGGAGGGCGAGGGCGACTTCCTCCTCGTCGGCGACACGATCCTCGCCGGCACCGGATTCCGCTCGACCGGCGACAGCCACGCCGAGGTCGCGGGAGTCTTCGGCCGCGAGGTCGTCTCGCTGCGCCTCATCGACCCGCGGTTCTACCACCTCGACACCGCCATCTCGGTGCTCGACCCGGTCGAGGGTCCGGGCGGCGTGGAGAAGGCGAACATCGCCTACCTGCCCAGCGCGTTCGACGAGCCCTCGCTCGCCGTGCTGCGGGAGCGCTACCCTGACGCGATCGAGGTGTCGGATGCCGACGGTGCCGTGTTCGGCCTCAACTCGGCATCCGACGGCTACAACGTCTTCATCTCGCCGCGCGCGACGGGCTTCGTAGCCCAGCTGCGGGAGCGCGGCTACCACCCCGTGCTCGTCGACCTGTCGGAGCTGCTGCTCGGCGGCGGCGGGATCAAGTGCTGCACGCTCGAACTGCGAGGAAAGCGATGACCACGACCACCTCCCCTGCCGACGCCCTCACCGGCGAGCTGATCGCCGCCGAGAACGCGCATGTCGCGCACAACTACCACCCGCTGCCGGTCGTCGTCGCTCGCGGCGAGGGCGCGTGGGTGACCGACATCGAGGGCAAGCGGTACCTCGACCTGCTGTCGGCGTACTCCGCGCTGAACTTCGGGCACCGCCACCCCGCGCTCGTCGCCGCCGCGACCGAGCAGCTCGGCCGCGTCACGCTCACCAGCCGCGCGTTCCACAACGACCGGCTCGGACCGTTCGCCGACGCCCTCGCGGCGCTCTGCGGCAAAGACATGGTGCTCCCGATGAACACCGGCGCCGAGGCCGTCGAGACGGGCATCAAGCTCGCCCGCGCCTGGGCGTACCGCGTCAAGGGCGTGCCGGAGGGCGCGGCCTCGATCGTCGTCGCCGACGGCAACTTCCACGGGCGCACGACGACGATCGTCGGCTTCAGCGACGACCCGCAGGCGCGCGCGGGCTTCGGGCCGTTCACGCCCGGCTTCGTGTCGGTGCCGTACGGGGATGCCGAGGCCATCGCCCGCGCGATCGACGAGAACACCGCCGCGGTGCTGGTCGAGCCCATCCAGGGCGAGGCGGGCGTCGTGATCCCGCCCGAAGGGTACCTGCGGCGCATCCGCGAGATCTGCGACGAGAAGAATGTGCTCTTCATCGCCGACGAGATCCAGTCGGGTCTCGCCCGCGTCGGAACGACGTTCGCGTGCGACCGTGAAGAGGTCGTGCCGGATGTGTACCTGCTCGGCAAGGCGCTCGGCGGCGGCATCGTGCCGCTGTCGGCGATCGTGGCCGACGCCGCGGTGCTGGGCGTGATTCGCCCCGGCGAGCACGGGTCGACCTTCGGGGGCAACCCGCTCGCCTGCGCCGTGGGGCAGCAGGTGGTCGAGATGCTCGCCTCGGGAGAGTTCCAGACGCGTGCCCAGGCACTCGGCGAGCACCTCGAGCAGGCGCTTGAGGCCCTCGTGGGCGCCGGGGTCACCGGCATCCGTGTCGCGGGCCTGTGGGCCGGCGTCGACATCGATCCCGCCTACGGCACCGGCCGCGAGATCGCCGAGCGGCTGCTGCACCGCGGCGTGCTCGTGAAAGACACCCACGGGCAGACGATCCGCATCGCGCCGCCGCTCGTCGTCCGCGCGACCGAGCTCGACTGGGCCGTCGAGCAGCTCCGCCTCGTCCTCGCCGGCTGACGCCGCCTGAGACCTGGATGCCGGGGCATCCGTCACACTCACGAAACACGTCGCCGACTAGTGTCGAAGGATGGGTGATCTGTTCGACGGCTACGGCTCGACACTCGCGCCGCGCAAGACCGCGTCGGGGGTGCCGCCGTTCGACGAGATGTTCGAGGCGCCCGAGCACGCCGGCGAAGGCGGAGCGTCGCGTGCGGCGTACAAAGAGCTGCATCAGGCGCTCGCGCGACTGACGCAAGAAGAGTTGCGCGGGCGCACCGAGTCGCTCGCCAGCTCGTACCTGGCGCAGGGCGTGACCTTCGACTTCGCCGGCGAAGAGCGCCCGTTCCCGCTCGACGCGGTGCCGCGCGTCATCGCCTACGACGAGTGGGCGCGCGTCGAGAAGGGCGTGCAGCAGCGCGTGAAGGCACTCGAGGCGTTCCTCGACGACGCGTACGGCCGCCAGTACTGCGTCCGTGACGGCGTGCTGCCGGCGGCGCTCATCGCCAGCTCGCAGTACTTCTACCGCCAGGCGGCGGGCATCCACTCCGCCAACGGCGTGCGCATCCAGGTCGCCGGCATCGACCTCATCCGCGACGAGCACGGCGAGATGCGGGTGCTCGAAGACAACGTGCGCGTGCCCTCCGGCGTCAGCTACGTCATCTCGAACCGCCGCGTCATGGCGCAGACCCTGCCCGAGCTGTTCCACTCGATGCGCGTGCAGCCGGTCGGCGACTACCCGAACAAGCTGCTCCAGGCGCTGCGGAACGCCGCGCCGCCCGGCGTCGACGACCCGAACGTCGTCGTGCTGACACCGGGCGTCTACAACTCGGCCTACTTCGAGCACACGCTGCTCGCCCGCCTCATGGGCGTCGAGCTCGTCGAGGGGCGCGACCTGCAGTGCATGGGCGGCAAGGTGTTCATGCGCACGACGCGCGGCCCCAAGCGGGTCGATGTCATCTACCGCCGGGTCGACGACGACTTCCTCGACCCGCTGCAGTTCCGTGCCGACTCGATGCTGGGCGCCCCCGGCCTCATGCTCGCGGCGCGCCTGGGCAACGTCACGATCGCCAACGCCGTCGGCAACGGCGTCGCCGACGACAAGCTGCTCTACACGTACGTTCCCGACCTCATCCGCTACTACCTCGCCGAAGACCCGATCCTGAAGAACGTCGACACGTGGCGGCTCGAAGAGCCCGACGCGCTCGAAGAGGTGCTCGACCGGCTCGACGAGCTCGTCGTCAAACCGGTCGACGGCTCGGGCGGCAAGGGGCTCGTCGTCGGACCGGATGCCTCGCCCGCCGAGCTCGAGAAGCTCCGCAAGAAGCTCATCGCCGACCCCCGCGGCTGGATCGCGCAGCCGGTCGTGATGCTCTCGACGATCCCGACACTCGTCGAAGACGGCATGCGCCCGCGCCACGCCGACCTCCGCCCCTTCGCCGTCAACAACGGCGATGAGGTGTGGGTGCTGCCCGGCGGCCTCACCCGCGTCGCCCTCCCCGAGGGACAGCTCGTGGTGAACTCGTCGCAGGGCGGCGGGTCGAAAGACACCTGGATCGTCGGCGGCGACGCTCCGCGCCGCGGCCCGCGCGAGCTGCAGGAGCCTGGTGGCCTCGCGGAGCTCGTGGCCGACCAGGCATCCGTCACGCAGGCGATCCCGATCATCTACGACGCGCAGGGCCCGCTCGCGACCGCACCCGGCACGCCCGGACCGCTCGCCGAGCAGCAGGAACAGCAGCAGCAGTCCGGCGCCGCCGGCGCGACGCCCTCGCGAGGTGCCGCATGCTGAGCCGCATCGCCGAGTCGCTCTTCTGGATCGGGCGCTACATCGAGCGCAGCGACGGCACGGCGCGCATCCTCGACGTGCACCTGCAACTGCTGCTCGAAGACCCCTGGATCGACGAAGACACCGCCTGCCGCTCGCTCATGGGCGTGATGGGGTCGGTGGCCCCGACCGACGACGTGCGCGTCACCCGCGGCGACGTGCTCACGAGCCTCGCCATCGACCGCACCAACCCGTCGAGCATCGCCTACGCCGTGCAGTCGGCCCGCGAGAACGCGCGCCGCGCCCGCGAGATCGTGTCGACCGAGCTCTGGGAGACGCTGAACACGACGTATTCGCGGATGCCTCGGCGTATCAACAACGAGAAGGCGCACGAGTTCTTCCAGTGGGTGCGCGAGCGGTCGGCGCTCGCCGTCGGCGTCACCGACTCGTCGACGAGCCGCGACGAGGCCTGGCAGTTCCTCACGCTCGGGCGCGCGATCGAGCGCACCGACATGACCGCGCGGCTGCTCGCGACGCGGGCGCTGACCGAGGCATCCGGCCCGTCGTGGACGACCATTCTGCGCTCGTGCGGCGCCTACGAGGCGTACCTGCGCACCTACCGCGGCATGCCGAGCGCGGCCAACGCGGCCGAGTTCCTGCTGCTCGACCGGCTGTTCCCGCGGTCGGTCATCCACTCGATCACCGTCGCGGAGAACTGCATGAGCGCGATCGATCCCGTCGCCGATCGCGTCGGGCACTCCAACACGGTGCTGCGGGCGCTCGGACGCATCCGCAACGACCTCGAGTACCGGCCGATCGACGAGATCCTGCGCGACCTGCCCGAGCACATGGAGCAGGTGCAGAAGGTGACCCGCGAGGCGTCGGAGGCGATCCGCGACCGGTTCTTCCCCACGCATGCCGAGCCCAGCTGGATCGGAGAGACCTCATGACCCTTCGACAGGCGGAGGCGGCGCGCGCCGCCGGCGGGCGGGTGAGCCGGCGATGATGCGACTGCGGATCGAGCATGCGACCGGGTTCCGCTACCCGGGCGACGTCGGCGCGTCGTACAACGAGGCGCGCATGCTGCCGAGCTCGACCGACGCCCAATTCGTGCTGAATTCGCAGCTCGACATCGACCCGGCGACGAGTGTGAACTACTACGCCGACTACTTCGGCACGCGTGTCGCGGCATTCGATGTGCTCGCCGGCCACAGCGCCCTCGACATCACCGCCCGCTCGCTCGTCGAGGTGCGCCCGCGGCCGGTCGAGTTCCCCGACATCGGCTGGGATCGCCTCGAGCGGGAGAGCGGCCGCGCCGTGTCGACCGTCGAGATGCTCGGGCAGACCAGCCGCACCGACCCGCACCCCGAGGTCGCCGAGATCGCGCGATCGATCGCCGGGCAGCACGACAACCCGGGTCGGGCGGCGCTCGCGATCGCGACGGCGATCGGGGATGCCATGGAGTACATGCCGGGCATCACCGGCGTGCACTCGACCGGCGCCGAGGCGTGGGGCGAGCGCAAGGGCGTCTGCCAGGACATCACGCACATCACCCTCGGAGCCCTTCGCGAGGTCGGCATCCCCGCACGCTACGTCTCGGGCTACCTGCACCCGAGCGCGCACGCCGAGGTCGGGGTGCCGGTGACCGGCGAGTCGCACGCGTGGGTGGAGTGGTTCACGGGCGACTGGGAGGGCTTCGACCCCACCAACCGCATCGAGATCGGCGACCGGCACGTGCTCGTCGGCCGGGGCCGCGACTACAACGACGTGCCGCCGCTGCGCGGTGTCTACGCCGGTCCGTACAAGAGCGACCTGCACGTGCAGGTGACGATCACCCGCGAGGCGTAGGCGCGGGCGCCCGTAGACTCGCGCTATGGGATCGGGATGGCGTGCGTCGCAGAAGGCGAGCCGCCGCGCCGACCTGCTGCGGGCGGCCGCGAGCCTGTTCGCTGAGCGCGGGTTCGCCGCGGTGTCCACCGTGGAGCTCGGGGATGCCGTGGGCATGAGCGGGCCCGCGCTGTACAACTACGTCCGCAGCAAGGACGAGCTGCTGCAGGAGCTGCTGCAGGGCGCGAGTGAGCAGCTCGTCGCGGGGGCACGGGACATCCTCGGCGGCGACCTTTCTGCGCACGCGACGCTCGTCGCGCTCATCGGCTTCCACATCGACTTCGCCACGAGCGAGCCCGACATCATCCGCATCCAGGACCGCGAGCTCGCCCAGCTGCCGGTGGAGGTCAACCGTCGCGTGCGCGGGCTGCAGCGGGAGTACGTGCAGATCTGGGACGGCGTGCTCGCCCGAGTCTGCCCCGACCTCACCGAGCCCGAGCGTCAGGTGCGCCTGCTCGGCACCTTCGGACTGCTGAACTCGACGCCGTACTCCGCGCCCGCCACGCAGGCGGACGCCGGCCGGATCCTCGCGGCCATGGCGCTGCGCGCGCTCGTCGAGGGGTAGGGGGCGCGGGGCGTCGGTGTCGCCGCCGGCGTGCCGCCGGGTCGCCGCGCCCGCTCAGGCGTCGTCGGAGTCGACCGCTTCGGTCGCCTCGATCGTCGCGACGATCCCGCTGCGGGTCACCTGGTCGCCGACGGCGACGCCGAGCCGCACGGTGCCGGCGACCGTCGCGCGCAGCACGTGCTCCATCTTCATCGCCTCCACGACGGCCACCGCATCACCCGCGTCGACGCGGTCGCCGTCTGCCACCGACACCATGACGACCGTGCCGGGAAGCGGTGAGACGAGGGTCGGCGAGGCATCGGATGCCGCGACCGCGCCGTACGACTCACGACGCTCGCGCACGTGTACGGCCTCGCCGCCGTCGCTCAGCCACACGCCGTCGGTGCCCACGGCGAACGGGAACGACCGCGCCACGCCGCCGATGCTCACAGTCGCCCGGCCGGCCTCGACGGCGACGCTCGCGACGGTGGAATCAGCGGCGGCATCCGCGTCCCCGACCGCGACCCGCAGCGGGGACGCCCACACGCGGACCCGTTCGACGTCCGCGCCCGCCTCGAGATCGAACACGCTCGGCGCCGCGCCGCCGAGCCGCCACCCGTCGACGCGCGCCCACGGCCCGGTCGGCGCGGTCCGCCCTGCGCCCGACCCTGCCGCCGCCCTGGCCGCGTCGGCCGCATCGCGGGCGTGCAGGATGAGCGCCGCCTCCGCGAAGGCGCGCGGGGCGACGGCGGGGAAGGCGAGCTCGTCGAAGACACGGGCGATGAGGCCGGTGTCGAGGTCTCCCGCGATCATCTCGGGGCGCTCGAGCAGCAGCCGCAGGAACGTGAGGTTGGTCTCGAACCCGAAGATCGCGGTGTCGGCCAGCGCCGCGACCAGGCGCCGCCGTGCCTCCTCTCGATCCGGGCCCGAGGCGATGATCTTCGCGAGCATCGGGTCGTAGTCAGTCGAGACGTCGAGGCCGTCTTCGAGCGAGGTGTCCACGCGGATGCCGACGCCCGACGGGTGCACGACGCGCTCGACGTGCCCGCCCGTCGGCAGGAACCCCGCCCGCGGATCCTCGGCATACACGCGCACCTCGATCGCGTGGCCGTCGAGCGTGACCTCGTCCTGCGTGAACGGCAGCGGCTCGCCCGCGGCGATCCGCAGCTGCAGTTCGACGAGGTCGAGGCCCGTGACGAGCTCGGTGACCGGGTGCTCGACCTGCAGGCGCGTGTTCATCTCCATGAAGAAGAACTCGTCGGGGGAATCGCCGGGCACGATGAACTCCACCGTTCCCGCGCCGACGTACCCGACGCTCCGCGCGGTCTCGCAGGCGGCGGCGCCGATCCGCGCCCGCGTCGCGGCATCCAGAAGCGGCGACGGTGCCTCCTCCACGACCTTCTGGTGGCGGCGCTGCAGCGAGCACTCGCGCTCGCCGAGATGCACGACCGCGCCGTGCGCATCGGCCAGGATCTGCACCTCGATGTGCCGGGGCGTCGTCACGTAGCGCTCGAGAAACAGGGTGTCGTCGCCGAAGGATGCCGCGGCCTCGCGTCGCGCCGCCGCGACCGCCGCCGGCAGCCCAGACGCGTCCGCGACGACGTGCATGCCCTTGCCGCCGCCGCCCGCCGACGGCTTGATGAGCACGGGGAAGCCGACGTCGGCGGCCCCCGCGATCAGCTCGTCGTCGGTGAGCCCGGGGCGCGCGAGCCCGGGCACCGTCGGAACGCCGCGGGCCTCGACGGTGCGCTTCGCGGAGATCTTGTCGCCCATGACCTCGATCGCCTCGGCGCCCGGCCCGATGAAGACGATGCCCGCGTCGGCGCACGCGCGGGCGAACGCGGCGTTCTCGGCGAGGAAGCCGAACCCCGGGTGGATCGCGTCGGCGCCCGTGCGGCGCGCGGCATCCAGCACCCGCTCGATCGAGAGGTAGCTCTCCGCCGCGGGGGCGGGCCCGAGTCGCACCGCCTCGTCGGCGAGGCGCACGTGCAGCGCGCCCGCGTCGGCGTCGCTGTAGACCGCGACCGAGCGGATGCCGAGGCTCCGGAGCGTGCGGATGATCCGCACAGCGATCTCGCCGCGATTGGCGATGAGGACCTTCGAGATGGTGCGGGACGGCATGGCGGTCATGGCATCACATCCGGAAGACGCCGTAGCCGGGCGCATCGGCGATGGGGGTGCGGGAGACGACGTCGAGGGCGAGGCCGAGCACGTCGCGCGTCTGCGCGGGCTCGATCACGCCGTCGTCCCACAGCCGCGAGGTCGAGTAATAGGGGCTGCCCTGGCGCTCGTACTGCTCGCGGATGGGCTGCTCGAACGCGACGCGCTCGTCATCGGACCAAGTGGTGCCCGCGGCATCCAACTGCTCCCCACGCACCGTGGAGAGGACGGATGCCGCCTGCGGGCCGCCCATCACCGAGACGCGCGCCCCCGGCCACAGCCACAGGAACCGCGGCGAGTACGCGCGCCCGCACATGGAGTACGTGCCCGCGCCGAACGATCCGCCGACGACGACGGTGAGCTTCGGCACGCGGGCGCAGGCGACGGCGTTCACCATCTTGGCGCCGTGCTTGGCGATGCCGCCGTGCTCGTACTCGCGCCCGACCATGAAGCCGGTGATGTTCTGCAGGAACAGCAGCGGGATGCCGCGCTGGTCGCACAGCTCGATGAAGTGCGCGCCTTTCAGGGCCGATTCGGCGAACAGCACCCCGTTGTTGGCGAGGATGCCGACCGGATGCCCGTGGATGTGCGCGAAGCCGGTGACGAGGGTGTCGCCGTACTCGCGTTTGAACTCGGTGAACCGGCCGCCGTCGACGAGGCGCGTGATGATCTCGCGCGCGTCGTACGGGGTTGTGAGCTCGACCGGGACGACGTCGGCGAGCGTGTCGGGGTCGTGCAGCGGTGGGTCGGCGGGCCCGAGGTCGTAGGGCAGCGATGCGGGGCGGGGGAGGGTGTCGACGATGTCGCGCACGATCTGGAGGGCGTGCGCGTCGTTCTCGGCCAAGTGGTCGGCGACGCCCGAGATGCGCGTATGGGTGACGCCGCCGCCGAGTTCTTCGGCCGTCACGACTTCGCCCGTGGCGGCCTTCACGAGCGGCGGGCCGCCGAGGAAGATGGTGCCCTGATCCCGGACGATCACGGTCTCGTCGCTCATCGCGGGCACGTACGCGCCGCCGGCGGTGGATGACCCCATGACGGCGGCGATCTGGGCGATGCCGTCGCGGGACATCCGCGCCTGGTTGTAGAAGATGCGCCCGAAGTGGTCGCGATCGGGGAAGACCTCGTCCTGCATCGGCAGGAACGCGCCGCCCGAGTCGACGAGGGAGATGCACGGCAGCCGGTTCTCGGCGGCGACCTCCTGCGCGCGCAGGTGCTTCTTCACCGTCAGCGGGTGGTAGGTGCCGCCCTTCACCGTCGCGTCGTTGGCGATGACCATCACGTGTCGGCCTTCGACGAGGCCGATGCCGGCGATCACCCCGGCCGCCGGCCAGTCGTCGCCGAGGTCGCATGCGGCGAGCGGCGCGAGTTCGAGGAACGGCGAACCGCGGTCGAGCAGGGCGTCGATGCGGTCGCGCGCGAGCAGCTTGCCGCGGGCGACATGGCGGGCACGCGAGGCCGGCGAGCCGCCTCGGGCGACGTGCGCGGTGCGCTCGCGGAGGCCGTCGACGAGGTCGCGATAGGAGGTTCTTCCCGGCTCCTGGTCGATCGTGGGCATGACGGCTCGCCCTTCCTCGCGGTGCGCTCGCTCGATTACTGATCAGTAACCGCATTCAGATTACTGATCGGTAATCGAGTTGTCCAGTGTCGGCGCGCGGTTGACCGTCCGGATGCCTGCGGCACAGGATGGGCGGATGACCTCCGAGACGGCGCGCGGCCGCGCGACGCGGACGATGCCCGCGACCGCCTTCGAGATGCTGCTACCGCGCCCCGTGTGGGTCGTTGTCGCGGTCGGCATGGCCGCGCTCTCCCTCTTCGTTAGCGGTGCGGCGGTCGAGAGCGTCGTCGGGGGGCGGGGTGGGGCGCCGCGGGGACGGCGGTGGCGATCGCCGGTGCCGTGACCGCCTGGCTCATGACGGCGACGGTCGTCACGATCACGCTGGTACGTCCGCCGCTGCGCGGAACGGCGACGAGGATGCCGGGGCACGAGGCATCCGGCGGTGTCGCCCTGCGCGGGTCGCGCCGCATCTCGGTCATGGTGCTCCTCTCCCCGCCGCGTCGCCGAGCCGCCACTCCGCGGCCGAGCCGCTACGCCGCGGGCGGTGCAGACCGTGACGGCTGGCACGCCGCGTAGCGGCTCGCGGGGCGTGGGGTTGGCATGGGGGACGGGGCGTGGTGCCAGGTGGCTTGCATCCCAGGAGTGGAGGAGGCCGGGCAGCGCGGCTCCGGCGTGAGAAACCAGCGGCGAGTCGAGACACCACCTGGTGCGTGGTTTCTCAGGGCGGGAGTTTCTCGGTGGGGGCTGTGCCCGCCGGGGCCCGAGCCGAACCCGACGCCGAGCCGCTACGCGGTGGCCGAGCCGCTACGCGGTGGCCGAGCCGCTACGCGGCGGGCGGTACAGATCGTGGTGGGTGGCACGCGGCGTAGCGGCTCGCGGGGGAGTAGGGGAGCCCAGGGTCAGGCGGTGCGGCGGCGGGGGGTGTCGCGGGTGAGCTCGGGCACGCGCACGTCGGGGAGCGAGATCGGCGTGGTCGCGGCGACCTCGTCGCTGAACTCCTCGGGGGCGACGGGGTCGACGATCGAGATCGGCCGCGTCTCGTCGAGCGACAGGGCGAAGCGGCGCGTCTCGTGCCGGTGCAGGCGCCCGGACAACACCAGCCATCCGAACCCGATGCCGAAGGCGACGAGCGCCATCACCGCGCCGAGCAGGATCGCGACCCGCGGGCCGAACTCCGCCGCGACCCAGCCGACGACGGGAGCGCCGAGCGGGGTGCCGCCCATGAGGATCGCCATGTACAGCGCGAGCACGCGGCCGCGCAGCGCCGGGTCGGTCGTCGTCTGCACGTAGCCGTTCGCCGTCGTGAGCGTCGTCACGCTCGCGAACCCCGTCACCATGAGGGCCGCCGCGTAGAGCCAGTACGTCGGCATGAGCGCCGACAGCCCGATCGAGACGCCGAACAGCCCCATGCCCATGATGACGAGGCGGATCCGCGCGCGATCGCGCCGGGCGGCCAGCAGCGCGCCGGCGAGCGAGCCGATCGCGAGGATCGAGCTCAGCAGCCCGTAGCCGTCGGCCGACTGGCCGAACTCGAGCGCCATCGTCGAGGCGAAGATCGGGAAGTTCATGCCGAACGCGCCGAGGAGGAACACCATCACGAACGTCACGAGCAGGTCGGGGCGGCCGCCGACGTAGCGGAACCCGTCGGCCAGCCGCGACGCGCCGGTCGCCTTCACGCGCGGCACGAGTTCGTCGACCCGGATGAGCCACAGTGCCACGAGCATCGCGAGGAACGTCACGGCGTTCACGAGGAACACCCAGCCGGTGCCGACCGCGACGATCACGATGCCGGCGACGGCCGGCCCGATCATGCGGGCGACGTTGAAGGATGCCGCGTTCAGCGCGACGGCGTTCGACGCGTTCTCCCGGTCGACGAGGTCGGAGACGAACGCCTGCCGCGTGGGATTGTCGAACGCGGCGACGAACCCGAGCAGTAGCGCGAACACGTACATGAGCGGCAGGGTCATCAGCCCATTCAGCAGCAACACGCCGATGATCGCGCCGAGGATAAGGAGCGACGACTGCGTCACCATGAGCAGCCGGCGTCGGTCGAACCGGTCGGCGACCCACCCGGTCACGCTGACGAGGAGCAGCGGCGGCGCGAACTGCAGCGCCATCGTGAGCCCCATCGCGCCCGCGTCGTTGTCGGTGAGGACGGTGAGCACGACCCAGCTGAGCGCGGTCGCCTGCATCCAGGCGCCCACATTCGAGACGAGGGCGCCAATGAACCAGACGCGGTAGTTGAAGATGGCGAAGGAGCGGAACATCGCGTTCCCCGTCTTCGCGTGTGCGGTTCTCCTGCTCATCGCGCCGCCACCTCTCGCATGATGGCGGCCGCGTCGTGCAGCGTCGCGCGCTGCGCGGGGCTGAGGGCGGCGAAGGCCTGCTCGAGCCACGAGTCGCGGCGGCGCACGGTCTCGGCGACGACGCCGCGGCCCGCGTCGGTGAGGGCGATGTTGACCTTGCGCCGGTCGGCCACGTCGGGGGTGCGGGTGAGGTACCCCGACTCCTCGAGGCAGTTGACGGTGCGGTTCATTGACGGCGCCGAGACGCGCTCGCGGTCGGCGAGCTCGCTGAGGGTGTGCGGTCCGTGGTTCGACAGTGCCGCCAGGACGGCGAACTGCCCGTCGCTCATCGAGTCGACCGCGCGCTGCGAGCGCAGGCGGCGGGCGAGCCGGAAGGTGGCCATGCGGAAATCTGAGGCCTCATCGGCCGATGCGGGATCACTGTTCATACAGATACTTAGCATAGCTCATTAGCTGTGCTAAGTAAAGGGTGAGCTGACGCCGGCTACTCCCCGGATTCCGCCGCCCGCGCCCCCGTGTCCGACCCCGCCTCGGCCGAGTCCCCCACCCCGCCCGGGTCCCCATCGCCCGACCCCCGGCGCTGACCCCGCCCGAGCGGGATCGTGGCGACCAGGCCGATCACGAGGAACCCCGCCGCGGTGAACGCCGCGAGCCGGGTCGCATCGGAGAACGCGACCTTCGCGTCGCCGCCGATCTCGGCGGTCGCGGGGTCGGACGCGAGGCCGGAGATCGCCGCGCCCGAGCTGTCGACGACCGCGGAGACCACCTGATCGCGCTGCGCCGCCTCGAGCCCGCGCTCGTCGAGGGAGTGCGAGAGGATGCCCGCTGTCGACGAGAACAGCACGGTGCCGAGGATCGCGATGCCGAGCGCCGAGCCGACCTGACGGGCGGTCGACTGCGTGCCCGATCCCTGGCCCGACAGCGCGACCGGCACGTCCTGCAGGATGACGCCGGTGAGCTGCGCGGTGGCGAGGCCGACGCCGATGCCGTAGACGAGCAGCGCCGGCAGCAGCCAGCCCCAGAGACCGTGCTCACCGGCATCCGCGCCGACCACGACACCCACCGCGATCACACCGACGATCTCCGCGACAAGGCCGAGGCGCACGACGCGCACCGGACTGATCTTCCCGCTGGATGCCCCCGCGAAGCCGCTCGCGACGAACGAGCCGGCGGCCAGGGCGATGAGGATCAGCCCCGTCTGCAGGGCGTCGAATCCGCGCACGAACTGCAGCCAGAGGGGGAGGGACAGGATGATGCCGAACTCGCCGAGCGCGACGACGAGGGCGGCGACGTTGCCGCTGCGGAACGTCGCGATCGAGAAGAGCCGCGGGTCGAGGAGCGTCGAGCGCTCCTCGCGGGCACGGCGGCGCGACCAGGCGACGAACGCGATCAGCGCGAGCGCGGCGATCGCAAAGGCCACCGGAACGGGGGAGAGGGTCCACGGCCACGTCCAGTCGCCGATCGTGAAGGGATCATCGACCGTCCACCACCCGAGGGTGCGGCCCTCGATGAGTCCGAACACGAGCGAGCCGAAGAGCGCGACCGAGAGGATCGCGCCGACGCTGTCGAGCCCCGTGCGCTGCTCCGACCGCGACTCGGCGACCGCCCACAGCACGCCCACGATGATGATGATCCCGAGGGGCACGTTGATGCCGAACGCCCAGCGCCACGAGAACGACGTGGTGAGCCAGCCGCCGAGGAGTGGGCCGACCGCGGCCATGCCGCCGATCGTCGATCCCCACACCGCGAAGGCGATGCCCCGCTCGCGGCCGCGGAACGTCGCATTCAGGAGCGACAGCGTGCTCGGCAGCATCATCGCTCCGCCCACGCCCTGCACGAGACGGGCGAGGATCAGCAGGTCGCCGGTCGGCGCGAGGGCCGCCGCGACCGAGGCCCCGGCGAACAGGACGACGCCGATCAGCAGCAGTCGTCGTCGCCCGACGCGGTCGGCGAGCGAGCCGAACAGCAGCAGCAGCGACGCGAACACCGTAAGCCCCGGGCGGAAGGACCGCGCGGAAGCCCCGCGCGAAAGGGCCTCCCACTACACTGACCGCATGTCACCGGCGAGCGCTGACGAGCGGACGTTCACGGATGCCACGGGCATCCGCATCTTCTATGACGTGTACACGCCTGAGCGCACGCCGCGCGCGGCGGTCTACGTGCTGCACGGCGTCGGCGAGCACGCCGGACGCTACCGCGCGATGATCGGCGACCTCGTCGAAGCGGGATACCTCGTCTACGCCGACGACCACCGCGGGCACGGCCGCACCGGCATGGAGCAGCACGGCGGCGACGCCTCTAAGCTCGGCCGGCTCGGCCGCGGCGGCATGCCGGCCGCGAAGGCCGCGTGCTGGCAGCTGACCGAGCTCATCCGCGACGAGAACCCCGACCTGCCGTTGATCATCCTCGGGCACTCGTGGGGATCGTTCCTCACCCAGATGCTCGTCGACGAGCACGCCGACGCGTACGACGCGGTGATCCTCAGCGGATCGTCGCTGCGCTGGCCGGGGTCGATGAACGCCGGCGACCTCAACAAGCCGTGGAACGGACCCGGGGCGAACGGGCTGGAGTGGCTCGCCTCCGACCAGAAGGTCGTCGACGACTTCATCGCCGACCCGCTCACCACCTCCGAATCGCTGCAGAAGCTGTTCGGCCCGGTCAATACGCTGCAGCTGCTCGGAAGGCCGGCGCGGGACCTCGCCGCCGATGTGCCGGTGCTGCTCATGGTCGGGCGCGATGACACCGTCGGCGGACCGCACGCCGTGCATCGCCTCGCCGACGCCTACCGCACCCGCTCGGGGCTCACCGACGTCGCGACCCTCGTCTACCCCGACGTGCGGCACGAGATCTTCAACGACGTGACGCGCGATCAGGTGATCGCCGACCTGCTGGCCTGGCTCGACCCCCGCTTCCCCGCGCGCGGCTGAGCCGCCGCCGGACCCCACCGCCCGGGCCGCCGCCTGATCCCGCCGGACCACCGGGCGCGCGGCCTAGGCTGGGATCATGCACGGTGAGTACAAGGTTCCGGGCGGCAAGCTCGTCGTCGTCGATCTCGAGGTGGAGGGCGGCCGCATCAGCGACTTCCACCTCGCCGGCGACTTCTTCCTCGAGCCCGACGACGCCCTGCAGGACATCGACGCCGCCGTCACCGGGCTGCCGGTCGAGACGGATGCCGCGGCCATCGCCGCGGCGGTGCGCGCCGCCCTCCCCGAGGGCGCGCAGCTGCTCGGGTTCACCCCCGAGTCGGTCGGCACCGCGGTGCGCCGGGCCCTTGTCACGGCACCCGGGTGGAAGGACTTCACCTGGGAGGTCGTGCACGAGAAGGCCGTCTCTCCCCGCATGAACCTCGCCCTCGACGAGGTGCTCACCGCGCGCGTGGGCGCCGGGCTCCGCAACCCCACCCTCCGCATCTGGGAGTGGGACGAATCGGCCGTCGTGATCGGCTCGTTCCAGTCGTACCGCAACGAGGTCGACCCCGAGGGCGCCGCGCGCCACGGCTACGACGTCGTCCGCCGCATCTCCGGCGGCGGCGCGATGATGATGGGCGCGGGCTCGATCGTCACGTACTCGCTGTACGTGCCGGCATCCCTCGTCGCGGGCATGACCTTCGCCGACTCGTACGCCTTCCTCGACGACTGGGCGCTGCAGGCGCTGCGCTCGCTCGGCATCGATGCGACCTATCAGCCGCTGAACGACATCTCTTCGCCGAAGGGCAAGATCGGCGGCGCCGCGCAGAAGCGGCTCGCGGGCGGCGGCGTGCTGCACCACGCGACGATGTCGTACGACATGGACGGCCAGGTCATGACCGAGGTGCTGCGGATCGGTCGCGAGAAGCTGAGCGACAAGGGCACGACCTCGGCTGCGAAGCGGGTCGACCCGCTCCGTGCGCAGACGGGCCTGCCGCGAGAGGCGATCATCGCGCGGCTGAAAGAGACGTTCACGACCCTGTACGGTGCCGAAGTCGGACATATCACCCCCGAGGAATACGCCGAGGCCGAAGCGCTCGTGGCATCCAAGTTCGCCACCGACGCGTGGCTGCACCGTGTCCCGTGACGATCGAGATCATCCACGGCGACAACCTCGAGGTGGCGCGTTCCCTGCCGACCGCATCGTTCACCCTGATCTACCTCGATCCGCCGTTCAACACCGGCCGCGCGCAGGGCAAAGCGGTCGAATCGGCCGGCAGAACTCCTCCGATCCACGCCTCCGCCGGTTCGGGAAGCACTGAATCAGCCGCCGACGCGGCGGATCGAAGGAGTTTTGCCGACGCGCCGATCAAGACCGGGTTCCGCGGCACGAGCTACGCGCGGCTGCGCGGCGACCTGCGCCGTTACGACGACCGGTGGGGAGACTACTGGGACTTCCTCGAGCCGCGCCTGCGTGAGGCGTGGCGCCTGCTCGCAGACGACGGCACGCTCTATCTGCACCTCGACTACCGCGAGGCGCACTACGCCAAGGTCATGCTCGACGCCCTGTTCGGCCGCGAGTGCTTTCTCAACGAGCTGATCTGGGCATACGACTACGGCGCGAAGTCGCGTCGACGATGGCCGACCAAGCACGACACGATCCTCGTCTACGTGAAAGACCCGAAGGCCTACTTCTTCGACTCCGACGCCGTCGACCGCGAGCCGTACATGGCGCCGGGACTCGTGACACCGGAGAAGGCCGCACGAGGAAAGCTGCCGACGGATGTCTGGTGGCACACGATCGTACCGACGAGCGGGCGCGAGAAGACGGGCTACCCGACGCAGAAGCCGGAAGGCATCCTGCGACGGATCGTCCAGGCATCCAGCCGGCCCGGCGACCGGGTGCTCGATCTCTTCGCCGGCAGCGGCACGACGGGCGCCGTCGCCGCGGCGCTCGAGCGGGACGCCGTGCTCGTCGACGAGAATCCCGACGCGGTCGCGGTCATGCGGCGGCGGATTCCGGAAGCTGTCGTGCGCGGGGAGAGCACGGTCTGACGCCCGGTCCGCGCGCGGCGCGGGGTCGTCGCGAGCGGAGAGGTTCCGGCCGCCGCGGCGCATCTGCCGCCGGCCGCCCCGGCCCACCCGCCGTCCCACCCGCGGCTCACCCGCCGTCGGCCGCGGCGAGTGCCGCCCGCTCGGCCGGCTCACGACCCGCTCGGCGACCGGCGACGAAGTCGTAGAAGGTCAGCGCGAGCCGGAGGGGTCCGAGTTCGAGCGTCCGGTAGTCGGCGCTCGGGCGCAGCCGTCGCCACAGAACCGGGTCGAGCCCTTCCAGGTATCGCCGGGCGCGGCGGGCGTGTGCGGTGTTCGAGACGATGCGGATGGTCCGGGCCCCGGCGAGACATGGCAGCGAGAGCGTCAGGTTCTCGAGCGTCGACGTCGCGTGCGGCTCGATCTCGACGTCGCCCGCGGGGATGCCCAGGCGTGCGACCCCGTACTGCGCCATCACCTCGGCCTCGGGCCGGTCGCCGCGCACCGCGCCGCCGCTGAAGACGAACAGCGCGCCGGGCGGGGCGGAGCGGCGTGCGATGCGCGTGCGCCAGGCCTGCAGTGCATTGAGGCGCCCGTCGTCGCGAGAGCGGAAACCGAGCACGAGCACGACGTCGCGGCCGTCCGGCGGACCCGACCGACGCTCGTCGGGTGCCGGGTAGTCGGAACGCGAGGCACGCCAGGCCTGCACCTCGCCGAAGGTCAGCAGCGCGACTCCTGCGGCGCCGAGGGCGGCGCCGACCATGAGCGGGCCGCGGCGGGGCATCCACCACCGCCGCCGACCCGCCGACTCACCGGCGCTCACTCGCGCAGGAATGCCAGCAGTGCCTCGTTCACCTCGGCGCCGTGGGTGCGCAAGAGGCCGTGCGGGGCACCCTCGATCTCCACATAGGTCAGCGGGGTGGCGTCGGGCAGCAGCTCCGTGAAGCGCCGCGCCGTCGCATCGATCGGCAGGATGTTGTCGGCCGTGCCGTGCACGATGAGCGTCGGCACGGTGATGGCGGGGATGTCTCCACGAAAGTCGGTCGGCCACGTCAGGGGAGCCGCGGCGATCGCGGCGTTCCCCGCGAGGTTCGCGACCTGCACGCTCGCGTCGACGGCCTCCTGCGAGATGCGCTCGCCGAGGAGGTCGTCGAGGTTGTAGAAGTCGCGGAAGAAGCCGGTGAGGAACGCGTAGCGGTCTTTCGCCACGGCATCGGCTGTTCCGTCGAAGAAGGCCTGGTCGCCGGCGCCGTCGGGGTTGTCGTCGGTGATGAGCAGATACGGCTCGAGCGATCCGAAGAAGGCCGCCTTCGCGATGCGGCCCGCGCCGTAGCGGGAGAGGTAGCGGGCGATCTCGCCGGTGCCCATCGAGAAGCCGACGAGCACGGCATCCTCGAGCTCGAGCTCTTCGATGAGGGCGTGCAGGTCGGCGGCGAACGTGTCGTAGTCCGATCCCGTCGCGGTCTTCGACGAGGCGCCGAACCCGCGCCGGTCGTACGCGATCACGCGGAACCCGGCGTCCTGCAGGGCGCGGCTCTGCAGATCCCACGACTCGCCGTTCAGGGGGAAGCCGTGGATCAGCACGACCGGCTGGGCGTCCGCCGGCCCCTGATCGGTGTAGAAGATCTCGACGTCGGTCGAGTTCTCGGTCGCGACGGTCACGTAGGCCACGATGTGCTCCCTCCGCAGGAGGCCGGGTGCCGCCCACGACGTCGACGCTACGGGCCGGGCGTCGCGGATGCCAGGGGCTTGCGCCCCACGTCAGGGCCGCCCAGGCCGCAGACGGCTTAGGAGAGGATCGTTTGATAGAGGTTGTGATCCTGCCACTCGCCGGCGACCCTGAGATACCTCGGCGCCATGCCGATCGGCTCGAACCCCGCCTTGGCGAGCACGCGCTGCGAGCCGACGTTGTGCACCAGCGTGCTCGCCTCGACGCGGTGCAAGTGCAGATCGTCCCGTACCCAGGCGAGCAGGGATCTCACCGTCGCGGTGGCGAGCCCGCGCCCGGTGTGCCCGCGATCGACCCAGTACCCCAAGCCCGCGCTGTCGTCCGCCTGCCACGCTTCGCCGAAGAAATCCTCGGAGCGCAGCGGTTCCCACGGCGCGAGGTGGTCGCGATTCCTCGTGTACGCCTCAGCGAGGGCGCGGGCATCGGCGAGCTGGAACAGCCGCAGGCGGATTCCGGGGGCTGGGGGTGACGGTTCGCGCATTCCCCTCACCTTATGCGCCGCGGCGATTCAGGCGTCGCGGCGGGCGCCGGCAGAGGGATGCACCGTGAAGATGTGCGGGGCGCCGAACCCCGCCTCCGCGAAGGCCGCCTCGACCGCCGCCGTCACCGACGGCACGAGCTCGCGGTCGACGAGCGCGATCGCAGCCCCGCCGAAACCGCCGCCGGTCATGCGGGCGCCGACGGCTCCCGCCGCGCGCGCCGTGTCGACGGCGAGGTCGAGCTCGGGGACCGAGATCTCGAAATCGTCGCGCATCGAGGCGTGCGAGGCATCCAGCAGTCCGCCGATCGCGCGAGGCCCCTCGGCGCGGAGCGTCCGCACCGCGTCCTGTACCCGTTCGTCCTCCGTGACGACGTGGCGGACGCGTCGGAAGGTGACGTCGTCCATGAGCTCCTGCGCGCGCGGCAGGTCGTCGGTCGTGAGGTCGCGCAGCGCCTCGACCCCCATGATCGCCGCACCCCGCTCACAGGCGGCGCGGCGCTCGCCGTACCCGCCCGTGGAGTGCGCGTGCGTCACGCGCGTGTCGATGACGAGGACCTCGAGGCCCGCCGGCGCGAAACCGAGCTCGACCACCTCGGCCTCGAGCGACCGGCAGTCGAGGAAGATCCCTGCGTCGCGCTCTCCGAGCATCGCGGCCATCTGGTCCATGATCCCGGTGGGGGCTCCGACGGCCTCGTTCTCGGCCCGCCGGCCCGCCCGCGCGAGCGCGACACGGCTCTCGCCGAGGTTCCAGATGTCGTTCAGCGCCGCGGCACTCGCGCCCTCGATCGCTGCCGACGACGAGAGACCTGCACCGACCGGCACGTCGGAGGCGACCGCGATGTCGATTCCGGAGAGGGATGCCGAGGCATCCGCCCCGCCGCCGTCGCGGGCACCCCGCGCGTGCTGCAGCGCCCACGCGACCCCCAGCGGATAGCGCGCCCACTCGACGACCTCGTCGCGGCGGTCGGGGAAGAGCGTGTCGAGATCGGCGAGGGCGACCTCGACCGGTACCTCGTCGAAGGTCGAGACGACCCGGATGCGCCCGTCGTCGCGCGTGCCGACCGCGACGACCGTGCGGAAGTCGATCGCGAACGGGAACACGAACCCGTCGTTGTAGTCGGTGTGCTCGCCGATGAGATTCACGCGCCCCGGTGCCGACCAGAGGCCCACGGGATCGTGACCGGTCAGGTCGGCGAAGAGGCGGCGGGCGTTCGCATCGGTCGTCACAGCTGCACTCCTTCGACGGCTTCGCGGAGCCGGTCTGCGGCGGTTTCGGGGGGCACGTCGCCGATCCAGGCGCCCATGGCGGCCTCCGACCCGGCGAGGTATTTCAGTCTGTCGGCGGCGCGTCGCGGGCTCGTGATCTGCAGATTGAGGCGGACGGCATGCCGTCCGGCGCGCACCGGCGCCTGGTGCCACGCCGCGATGTAGGGCGTGGGCGTGTCGTACATCGCGTCGATGCCGCGCAGCAACCTCAGGTAGAACGGCGCGAGCTCGTCGCGCTCCGCGTCGTCGAGGGCCGCCAGGTCGGCGACGTGACGGTGCGGCAGCACGTGCAGCTCGAGGGGCCAGCGCGCCGCGAACGGCACGAAGGCGGTCCAGTACTCACCGCGCAGCACGACGCGGGGGCCCTCCTGCTCAAACGCGAGGATGCGCTCGAACAGGTCGGGCGCCGTGCGGTCGATCGAATCGAGCAGACGCTGCGTGCGCGGCGTGATGTACGGGTACGAGTAGATCTGGCCGTGCGGGTGGTGCAGGGTCACCCCGATCGCTTCGCCGCGGTTCTCGAACGGGAACACCTGCTGCACGCCGGGAAGCGCCGACAGTGCCGCGGTGCGGTCGGCCCACGCCTCGATCACGGTACGGGCGCGCGTGACCGTCTGCGTGCCGAACGAGCCGGCTCGGTCGGGCGAGAAGCACACGACCTCGCACCGGCCGACGCTCGTGCGGGTGCGGCCGAGCCCGAGGCGGGCGAGGTCGTCGAGTCCCCGCGGCGGGTCGGCCGCGGCGGGGACGTCGCCGATCGCCTCGGCGAGGGCGGGGCCGAACGAGGGGGAGCGGTTCTCGAAGACCGCGACGTCGTAGACCGACGGGATCTCGGACGGGTTCGCCGGCCCCTGCGGGGCGAGCGGGTCGAGCTCGGCGGGCGGCAGGAACGCGCGGTTCTGGCGGGCGGCGGCGACCGAGATCCAGTCTCCGGTCAGCACGTCCTGACGCATGGTGGCGGTGTCGGGGCGCGGGTCGAGCACGCGCTCGTCGACGGCGCGGTGCGGGCCGAGCGCGGTGCCCGGGTCGTCGTAGTAGATGAGCTCGCGCCCGTCCGCGAGACGGGTGGGGCGTTTGACCACGCCGGCGCCGAGGGTGATGGCCGGGGTGTCGGCGGCCGGGGAGGCGGCGGCGGCCGGGGAGGCGGCGGCGGCCGGGGTGGCGGCGGCGGCGAGGTTGGTGACGAACTCAGGAGTTTTCACGATCACACGGTAATCGACGCCCGTGTTATCGTCAACATGAACGGATCTCCGGAGGTGTTCACATGGTCGACGGCCCCCAGCGCCGCGTGTCGATGGCCGACGTCGCCGCCGAGGCCGGGGTGTCGGGGCAGACGGTCTCCCGCGTGGCCAACGGCAGCCCCCGAGTCGACCCCGCGACGCGCGCGCGCGTCGAGGCGACGATGGAGCGGCTCGGCTATCGCATGCACCGCGCTGCCCGGGCTCTCCGCACCGGCCGCACCGACACGATCGGCCTGATCGTGTCGCCCCTGGCCTCCGTCGGCAACTCGCGGATGCTGCAGGCGCTCGCCGACGCGGCGGCGGCGCAGGGCTTCGCCCTGACGGTGGTCACCGCGACCGGTCGTGGTGCGGTTGCCGACGGCTTCGCGCGGCTGCGCGATCAGGGCATCGACGGGGCGGTGATCCTCAATGAGGCGACGGCGCTCGCGCGCGGGATCGACGTGCCCGAGGGGCTCGCGCTCGTCGTGGTCGACGCGCCGCCCGACGACCTCGTCGCCGCGCCGCGGTTCGTGACCGTGCAGACCGACCACGTCGCCGGCGCGCGCGCCGCGACGGAGCACCTCCTGACCCTCGGTCACGCGACGGTGCACCATCTCGCCGGGCCCGCCGACTCGTTCGCCGCCGCCGAGCGCGAGCGCGGCTGGCGCGACGCGCTGGAGGCGGCCGGGCGGCCGGTGCCCGATCTCGTGCGCGGCGACTGGACCGCGGCATCCGGGCACGCCGCCGTCGCCGGGTTCGGCGATGAGGTCACGGCGCTGTTCGCCGCGAACGATCAGATGGCGCTCGGGGCTCTCCGGGCGCTCTCCGACCGGGGCCGGCGCGTGCCCGACGACGTCGCGGTGGTCGGCTTCGACGACGTCGCGGATGCCGCGGACTATCGCCCTCCGCTCACGACGATCCGTCAGGACTTCGACGCCCTCGGTGCCGCCGCGATCGACGCGCTCGTCGCGCGCCTCGCGGGTGCGGCGGTCGCGCCCGTTGTGCTGGTCCCCGAGCTGATCCGCCGCGCGAGCGCGTGAGCAACCAGTCCTGAGCGGCTCGCCGCGGCGGAGCGCTCAGACCTGCGCGGCGCGGCGGGCCTCCCAGCCCGTCCGGACCATCTCGTCGACGGTGTAGCGGTTCTGCCAGTCGAGGTCGCGTGCGGCGAGCTCACCGGTCGCGACGATGCGGTCGGGGTCGCCGGGTCGGCGCGGGCCGATCGCCGCGGTGAAGGGGATGCCGGTGACCCGGGCCATGGCATCCATGATCTCCTTCACGCTGAGCCCGTTCTGCGAGCCGAGGTTGTAGGCGGGCTCGATCGGGGCGCCGGATTCCAGTCGCTGCGCGGCGACGACGTGGGCCGCGGCGATGTCGCCGACGTGGACGTAGTCGCGCACGTTCGTGCCGTCGGGGGTGTCGTAGTCGTCGCCGTTGATCTGCGGGGTCTCGCCGGCGAGGAGCTTCTCGAAGACGATCGGGAAGAGGTTGTGCGGGCTCGTGTCGTAGACGGTCGGGTCGGCGGAGCCGACGACGTTGAAGTAGCGCAGCGACGTGTGCCGGAGGGGCGCGCCGGAGGAGGCTGTCGCCACCCCCTGATCGCGCAGCAGCCACTCGCCGATGAGCTTCGACTCGCCGTAGGGCGAGGTCGGGCGCTTGGGCAGCTCTTCGACGACGAGCGGCACGGCCGGGGTGCCGAACACCGCGGCGCTCGAGGAGAAGACGATGTTGTGCACACCGGCATCCGCCATCGCGGCGAGCACGATGCGCGTGCCCTCGACGTTCTGCTCGTAAGTGTGCAGCGGACGCTGCACCGAGACGCCGGCGTACTTGAACCCGGCGACGTGGATGACCCCCGTCACCGCGTGCTCGCGCATCGTGGCGACCAGCAGGTCGCGGTCGAGGATCGTGCCCTGCACGAACGGAACCCCGTCCGGGACGAACGCGGCATGCCCGCTCGACAGATCGTCGACCACGACGGGCGCGATGCCCGCCGCCTGCAGTGCGCGCACCACGTGCGCTCCGATGTATCCGGCTCCTCCGGTGACCAACCACGTCGTCATGCCATCCATCCTGCCCGATGTGCACGGTCACTCCTCGCCAAGCGCGCGACGCCTACGCCGCACGAGAAACCATCCCCGCGTCGAGAAACCACGTCGCGCGTGGTTTCTCGGGCTATGGATGGTTTCTCGACGATGAGGCGCGGCGCAGCGCGCGGCGCGCCCTACGCCCCGCCGAGGGCCTCCGACACGACGGCGCGGGCCTCGGACAGCACCTCGCGCAGGTGCTCGGGGCCGCGCAGCGACTCGGCGTACAGCTTGTACACGTCCTCCGTGCCCGAGGGCCGCGCGGCGAACCACGCGTGCTCGGTCTGCACCTTCAGCCCGCCGATCGGCGCGCCGTTGCCGGGCGCGTGCGACAGCTTCGCCGTGATCGGCTCGCCGGCCAGCTCCGTCGCCGTCACGGCATCCGGCGACAGCTTCGCGAGCGCCGCCTTCTGCGCGGGCGTGGCCGGCGCGTCCACGCGCTGGTACGCCGACGACCCGAACTCGGCCTCGAGCTCCGCGTAGCGCTGCGACGGCGTCTTGCCCGTGACCGCGAGGATCTCCGACGCGAGCAGGCACAGCAGGATGCCATCCTTGTCGGTCGTCCACACGGTGCCGTCGAACCGCAGGAACGAGGCTCCGGCCGACTCCTCGCCGCCGAAGGCGATAGACCCGTCGAGCAGCCCCGGCACGAACCACTTGAACCCGACCGGCACCTCGTACAGCTGCCGACCGAGCGCGGCGACGACCCGGTCGATGATCATCGACGAGACGACCGTCTTGCCGACGGCGGCCTCCGCGGGCCAGCCGGGGCGGTTCGCGTAGAGGTAGTCGATCGCGACGGCGAGGTAGTGGTTCGGGTTCATCAGCCCCGCGTCGGGCGTCACGATGCCGTGCCGGTCGGCGTCGGCGTCGTTGCCGGTGAGGATGTCGTACTCGTGGCGCCGCGCGACGAGGGATGCCATGGCCGAGGGCGACGAGGGATCCATGCGGATCTTCTCGTCCCAGTCGAGAGTCATGAACCGCCACGTCGGGTCGACCTCGGGGTTCACGACCGTGAGGTCGAGCCCATAACGCTCGCCGATCAGCGCCCAGTACTCGACGGATGCCCCGCCGAGCGGGTCGGCGCCGATGCGGATGCCCGCGTTCTTGATCGCGGCGACGTCGATGATGTTCTCGAGGTCGGCGACGTAGCCCTCGCGGAAGTCGTAGCTGCCGAGCGCCGCGGTGTCGATGTCGGCGAAGCGGGTGCGCTTCACCCCGTCGAGTCCGGCGGCGATGAGGGCGTTGGCCCGGTCGGCGATCCATCCCGTCGCGTCGGTGTCGGCGGGGCCGCCGTGCGGCGGGTTGTACTTGAAGCCGCCGTCCCGCGGCGGGTTGTGGCTCGGGGTCACGACGATGCCGTCGGCGCGACCGGCGTCGCCCGCGTCACGACCGCGGTTGTAGGTGAGGATCGCGTGGCTGAGCGCCGGCGTCGGCACCCAGGAATCCCGCGAATCGACGCGCACGTCGACCCCGTTCGCGACGAGCACCTCGATCGCGCTGCGCTCGGCGGGGCGCGAGAGTGCGTGCGTGTCGCGGCCGAGGAACAGCGGCCCGGCGATGCCCTGCGCCGTGCGGTAGTCGACGATCGCCTGCGTGGTTGCGAGGATGTGGTCCTCGTTGAAGCTCGTCGACAGCGACGAACCGCGGTGACCGCTCGTGCCGAAGACGACCCGCTGCTCGGGCACCGAGGCATCCGGCTTTCGGTCGTAGTACGCGGCGATCAGTTCGTCGATGTCGATGAGATCGGATGCTTCGGCTGGCTGTCCTGCGCGGCTCATGGGTTCAGTCTGGCACTGCCGCGCGCATCTCGCGCGGGCGCGTCACGCGACGGCCTGCGTCGCGCCACGTCGGGACCCGCGGGCGCGCCGCGTCCCGCGCTCAGCCGCGGTGCAGGACGGCGGTCGCCGTGCCGCCGGCGATCGACGACCCCAGCGTGAGGGTGTCTCCCGCGCAGGTGTACGAGGCGTCGGTGAGCGGGGCACCCGCGACCTGCTGGGCGACCTCGCCCGGATCGGTCTCGGCACCGTCGATGCTCGCGGACACGACGAGCCCGTCGGACACCGGCGAGGTCGCCGTGATGCGGTCGCCGGTGGCGGTGTAGGTGCCGTTCGCGGTGCCGCCGACTGAGATCACGATCGTCGTGCCCGCCACCTCCGCGTTGACCTGGACGTCGGGGGTCCATGCGAACGTGCCCTCCGGGGTCAGCGTCAGCGCGGCCGAGCCTTCGGGGGTGAAGGCGATGCCGGCCCCGTCGAGCAGCGCGTTCACGTCGGAGTAGTACGACTCCAGCGCACCCTGGTCCATCGTCCAGTCGCCGGCCAGGCACGCGCTCGCGTCGGCGCTCGGGCTCGCGCTGGCGGAGGGGGCGGTGGATGCCGAGGCCGAGGCCGACGGCGTCGCCGAGGCTGATCCGGTGCTCGCGCTCGGGCTCGGCTGCGCGCCCTCGGGCACGCAGGCGCTCAGGCTCAGCGCGAGGGCGGCGGCGAAGACGGCGGTCACGGCGGGGGTGATCGTGCGGCGGGTCATGTGCTCCAGGGTACGGGGCGCGGGGCGGCGAGCCGGCAGCCGGGCCCGCGCGGTGCCCAGCGCAACTAGGCTGTCGGCGTGACCCCCGCGCCCGACGAGACATCCGCGCCCGACGAGACGCTCGAGGGCTCCGCTGTCCGTTCCGTCGCGGCCGACACCGTGGCATCCACGCCCACGCGTCGCACGTACAGCTACCTGGGACCGGCGGGGACCTTCACCGAGGCCGCGCTCGCGCAGGTGCCTGAGGCGCGCGACCAGATCTGGCGCCCGGTGCGCAACGTCGGCGAGGCTCTCGCCGACGTCGTCGAGGGGCGCTCGGATGCCGCGATGATCGCGATCGAGAACTCGGTCGACGGCGGGGTGTCGACCGCGCAGGACGCGCTGGCGACCATGCCGGGGCTGCGGATCGTGGGGGAGTACCTCGTCCCGGTGAACTTCGTGCTCGTCGCGCGTCCGGGGGTGCGCCTCAGCGACGTGCAGCTCGTCGCCGCGCATCCCGTCGCCTACGCGCAGTGCCTCCGCTGGCTCGGTGAGCACCTGCCCGAGCACGCGCATCTGCCCGCCGCCTCGAACGTCGCCTCGGCGGTCGGGATCGTCGACGGCGTGAGCGACGCCGACGCCGCGATCGCGCCTCCGGGCATCCTCGAGCACTACGACCTCGAACTGCTCGCGGACGGCATCGGCGACAACCCGAACGCCGTCACGCGGTTCGTGCTGGTGAGCCGCACGGTCGCGGCGCCCGCGCCGACCGGAGCCGACAAGACCTCGCTGATCGTCGAGCTCCCCGAGGAGTATCCCGGCGCCCTGCTCGAGCTGCTCGAGCAGTTCGCGACGCGCGGGATCAATCTGTCGCTGCTCGCCTCGCGTCCGATCGGCGACGCGCTCGGCCGGTACCGGTTCGTGATCGACGCCGACGGCCACATCCACGACGAGCGCATGGCCGACGCGCTGCTGGGGCTCCGCCGGTTCAGCCCGAAGGTCATCTTCCTCGGCTCGTACCCGCGCGCCGACCGGGCGATCGTGCACTACCCGGAGCGCTACTCCGACGACGTCTTCATCGAGGCCCGCGACTGGTTGCGCGGCCTCATCTCCGGCGCCCCCGACGCCTAGCCCGGCCCGGCCCGGCCCGGCTCAGCCGGCGAGCAGCTCGAGCGTGCGCGCGCGGCCGGCGGGGGCATCCATCGGCTCGGCGTCGTAGGCGCCCGCGACGGGCGAGATCATGACCTCGTCGACGCCGTGCGCGGTGGCGAAGGCGGTGACGGCGGTGCGCGCCTCGTCGCCCGCGCCCACGAACCAGCGGCGGCGGAGGGCCTCGATGAGGGGCGCGGCGAGGTGGTCGGATGCCTCGGCGCGGGCGGCCTCTTCGACCGTCTCGAGCGCGACGAGCGGGCGTCCGCCGCGCAGCCGCGCCATCATGCGCGCCTGCGGCAGCATGCGCTCTTCGGCCTCGGCCGCCGTGTCGGCGACGACCGCGTTCGCGGTGAGGAAGGTGCGGGGAGCGTCGAGGTGCTCGGACGGCTGGAAGTTCTGCCGGTACAGGTCGAGGGCCCGCTCGAGTCCCTCGCCCGAGAAGTGGTTCGCGAACACGTACGGCAGGCCGAAGGCGGCGGCGAGCTGGGCGGAGTAGTCGGATGACCCGAGCAGCCAGACCTCGGGTGCGCCGGTCGCCGCCGGGGTCGCGTGCACGCTGTACCGGTCGTCGCCGTCGGGGCGGCCGGTGAGCCGGTAGCCGGCGCCTTCGGCCGAGGTGAGGGCCAGGATGTCACGGATGTGGTCGGGGAACCGGTCGACGTCGCTCGTCGTCCCCGACATGCGCAGCAGCTGCGTGATCACGGGGTCGCTGCCCGGGGCGCGCCCGATGCCGAGGTCGATCCGTCCCGGCGCGATCGCCTCGAGCGCCGCGAACTGCTCGGCGACCACGAGCGGCGCGTGGTTGGGCAGCATGACGCCGCCCGATCCGACCTTCAGACGCGTCGTGCGCGCCGCGGCCGCGGCCACGAGCACCGGCGGCGAGGTCGAGGCGACCGCGGGCATGTTGTGGTGCTCGGCGAACCAGTACCGGCGGTAGCCGAGCGCGTCGGCGCGGGCGGCGAGATCGAGCGAGGCGGCCACGGCCTGCGCACTGGTCTGGCCGGTGCGGACGGGGACGAGATCGAGGACGGAGAGTGCAGGGGTCATCATGAGGCCCAACCGCCGGCGCCACGCCGGTATTCCCGCAAGCATTTGCGCCGTTCTGCAAGATCTTGCGTACGGTGTCGTGCATGTCGAAGCGACTCGGGCGGCGCCGTCAAGGGCTGACGCCGTGACGTATGCAGGAGATCCGCGCCCGCGCCGTGCGCCGACCCGCGGAATTCCGGGGTGGGCCGGTGCCGCCGCGGCCGGCGATCCTGCATACGTCACAGCGAGCCTGGCTCACCGTGGGTCACCACGGCTGACGGCCGCCGCTCGCGGGGACCGCATCGCCCCTCTCACCCCGCGCGCTTGACCGCCTCGTAGGCGGCGAGGGCGGCCTTTCGGGATGCGACGAGGTCGACGATCGGCTCGCGGGCCGCCGATTCCGGCGCCCACTCTCTGACGTATCGGCCATCCGCGTCGAACTTCTTCGCCTGCAGCTCGGGGTTGAAGATGCGGAAGTAGGGCGCCGCGTCGGCGCCCGATCCGGCGACCCACTGCCAGTTGAAGGGGTTGTTGGCGGCGTCGGCGTCGACGAGGGTGTCCCAGAACCACTCCTCGCCGCGTCGCCAGTCGATGAGCAGGTTCTTGACGAGGAAGGATGCCACGACCATCCGCACCCGGTTGTGCATGAACCCCGTGGCCCACAGCTCCCGCATCCCGGCGTCGACCAGAGCGATGCCGGTCTCGCTGCGCTGCCACGCCCGCAGGTGCGTCGGCCGGAGCGGCGGCCACGGGAACGCGTCGAACGCGGAGCGGAGGTTCTTCGTCGCGAGGTCCGGGAAGTGGAACAGCGTGTGCCACGCGAACTCCCGCCAGCCGAGCTCGGTGAGGAACCCGCCGACGGGCTCGCCCGACCCCACCGCCGCGTGCCCTACCTGGAACGGACTCAGCTCGCCCCACCGCAGCCGCGGTGAGAGCAACGAGGTCGCCCCCGCGGCCGGTTCGTCGCGCGCGCGGTCATAATCGGCGGCATCCTCACCCAAGAACTCCCGCAGCCGCGCTCGCGCGCCGACTTCGCCCGGCGTCCACCGCTCCCGCAGGCCCGCGGCCCAATCCGGCCGGGTCGGCAGCAGCTCCCAATCGGCGAGGTCGTCGGATGTCGGGGCTGACGCCGGGCCGGTCAGCGTGCGCGGCTCGGGCAGGGGAGCGCGCGGCGCGGGCAGCTGCCGGCACGCGTTCCAGAACGGGGTGAAGACCCCGTACGGGGTGCCGGCGCCGGTGCGCACGGTCCACGGCTCGTACAGCAGGGAGCCGGCGAACGACGCCACCTCGACCCCGTCCGCGCGCAGCTCCTCCTTGATGGCGGCGTCGACGGTGCGCTCCGGGCCGCCGTAGCGCCGGTTCCAGAACACCGCCCCCGCGCCGATCTCGCGGGCGAGGGCGGGGACCACCTCGGCCGCGGCGCCGCGGCGCAGCACGAGCACCGACCCCTTCGCACGCAGCCGCTCGCCGAGCTCGACGAGCGAGTGGTGCAGCCACCAGCGCGCGGCGCCGCCGAGCGGACGGATGCCGGGGGAGACCTCGTCGAGCACGAAGACCGCGACCACCGGCTCGCCCCGGTCGGTGGCGGCGCGCAGCGCCGGGTTGTCGGCCAGGCGCAGGTCGTCGCGGAACCAGACGAGCGAGGGGGAGGCCATGGCATCCATCGTGCCGGGCTGCCTCACACCGGCGCACCCCCTTGACGCGCGCTCGAAGAGACCCGCCGCGAGCCGACCCGCCGCGCCCGACTCGTCAGAGGTTCGGCGAGGTGTGCCCGGTCGGCACGGCGAGGCGGAGCGCCCTCTCCTCGACGCGCACGCTCACAGCGGTGGCCTCGCCGAACTCGTCGCCGTCGAGCTGCACCGGCTGCGCCGCCGAGGCGGCCAGCTCGATGCCCGGGCCCTTCGCGTAGCGCACCGAGTTGTCCTTCGTGCGCAGCCGCAGAATGCGCCGCCCGGTGCGGAACCGGCGCAGCACGCTGTTGTCCCACGCCACCTTCCGCCACACGGCCAGCCAGCCGAGGGCGGTCTTGGGCTGGAAGATCACGATGTCGAGGTCGCCGTCCGACACGGATGCCTCGGGTATCAACTCGAGCCCCGCGGGCAGTGACCCGCAGTTCGCGAACAGCACGCTCTGCACCTGCGCACGATGCATGCGGTGACCGAGCACCTGGTACATGATCGGGAACGGCTTGGCCTTCACGAGCGAGCGCGCGGCGCCGTCGACGTACGCGACCCAGCCGACCTTCTTCTTGAGGTCGCCGCTCGTGTTGGCGATCATCGCGGCGTCGAGGCCCATGCCGCCCATCACGACGAACGCATGCTCCTCGTGGTCGCCGTCCGGGCGCGTCAGGCGGGCATATCCGACATCGATCGCGTGCACGTCCCCGTCGAAGGCCGCGGCGACCATCGCCGCAGGGTCGGTCAGCGGCAGGCCGAGGTTGCGGGCGAGCAGGTTTCCGGTGCCGCTCGGCACGATCGTGAGCGGTACGTGGACGTTCGCCATCGCCTGGCTCACGGCCCGCACGGTGCCGTCGCCGCCGGCGACGAGCACAGCGGATGCCCCGGCATCCAGTGCCTCCTTCGTCACCCCGTCGCCCAGATCGTCGACCGTCGTCTCGTAGAAGAGCGGCTCATCCCAGCCCGCCGCGGCAGCGTGCTCGGTCACCGTGGCGCGCAGCTCGTCGACCTCGACCTTGATCGGGTTGTAGACGAGCGCCGCGCGACGATCGGAGGAGGGATCAGGGGACGCCATGCGCCCACGATAGCCGCCCCCGGCCGCTCATCTTCGTCGCGGTGCGCAAGCCGTCGTGGGACCTTCGCATCGAGGCCGAGAAGACCACCGCCGACAATGTGCTCGTGAACCCCGGCCCAGCGGCGCCGGTCGCGGGCGCCGGCACTCCTGTCGCGAGCGGGCCCGACGGGGCGAACACGCCGAACTAGACTCGACGGGTGATCGATCTGGCACTGCTTCGCGACAACCCCGACCTCGTCAAGCGCTCGCAGGAGGCGCGGGGCGAGTCGCCCGACACGGTCGACGACGCGCTCGCCGCAGACCGCACCCGCCGCGCGGCGATCACCGCGTTCGAGCAGTTGCGCGCCGAGCAGAACGCGCACGGCAAGACCGTCGCCCAGGCATCCAAGGAAGACAAGCCCGCCCTCGTCGCGCAGGCCAAAGACCTGAGCGACCGCGTCAAGCAGGCGCAGCAGGCCGTCACCGAGGCCGAGGCCGCCGCCGACGAGGCGCTCGCCCGCATCGAGAACATCGTCATCGAGGGGGTGCCCGCCGGCGGCGAAGAGGACTTCGTCACCCTCCGCACCCACGGCGAGCCGGCGACGTTCGACTTCGAGCCGCTCGACCACCTCGCCCTCGGCGAGAAGCTCGGCGCGATCGACATGGAGCGCGGCACCAAGGTGTCGGGCTCGCGCTTCTACTTCCTCACCGGCATCGGCGCGCGCCTCGAGTACGCGCTCATGTCGCTCGCGCTGCAGCGCGCCGTCGACGCCGGGTTCATCCCGATGATCCCGCCGACGCTCGTGCGCCCCGAGGTGATGCGCGGCACGGGCTTCCTCGGCCAGCACGCCGACGAGGTCTACAAGCTCGAAGCCGACGACCTCTACCTCGTCGGCACGAGCGAGGTGCCCCTCGCCGGCTACCACATGGGCGAGATCATCGACGTGGCATCCGGCGCGAAGCGCTATGCCGGCTGGTCGACCTGCTACCGCCGCGAGGCCGGCTCCTACGGCAAGGACACCCGCGGCATCATCCGCGTGCACCAGTTCAACAAGCTCGAGATGTTCGTCTACACGACGCCCGAGGACGCCGAGGCGGAGCACCTGCGCCTCGTCGCCCTGCAGGAGCAGATGCTGCAGGATCTCGGGCTCAGCTACCGCGTGATCGACGTGGCTGCGGGCGACCTGGGCTCGTCGGCGGCGCGCAAGTATGACGTCGAGGCGTGGGTGCCGACGCAGGATGCCTATCGCGAGCTCACCTCGACCTCGAACTGCACCACGTATCAGGCCCGCCGCCTCGACGTGCGCTACCGCCCGGTGACCGAGGGCGCGGGTCCCGGCAAGCCGGCGCCCGTCGCGACCCTCAACGGCACGCTCGCGACGACGCGGTGGATCGTGGCGATCCTCGAGACGCATCAGCGCGCCGACGGGTCGGTCGTGATCCCCGAGGTGCTGCGGCCGTACCTCGGCGGTCTCGAGGTCGCGGAGCCGATCGCATGACGGCGCCCGGGTCGGAGGAGCACCTGCCCGCGACGGGGTCGGTCGAAGTGGTGCCTCCGCGCGAGGCGGCCCGGCTGGTCGAGGAGATCGCCGAGGATGCCGAGAACCCGGTGGTTCCCACGGAGCGGCTGCTGATCGCGCTCGACGTCGACGGCACGGTGCTGCTCGAGGACGAGACGCTCAGTCCCGGCGTGGTCGAGGCGATCACGCACGCGCACCGGGCCGGCCACGAGGTGATGCTGGCGACCGGCCGGTCGTGGGAGGGCACACGAGGCATCCAGCACGTTCTCGAGCTCGCGCCGGAGTACGCGGTGTGCTCGAACGGGGCCGTCATCATGAAGCGGGCCCCCGGCGATCTCGGCGAGGAGAGCGTCTACGAGCGCTTCCACGTCGAGACGTTCGACCCGACCGCCGTGCTGACGCTGCTGCGCGAACACCTGCCCGACGCGAAGTACCTCGTCGAGCTGGCCGGCGGCGAGCGGCTGTACACCGAATACATGGATGACTGGAACCTCGTCCGCGCCCGCCGGGTCTCGTTCGACGAACTCTCCGCGCAGCCGGTGTGCCGCGTGGTGGTCGTCTCTCCCGACGAGACCGACGACGACTTCGTCGATCTCGTCTCCCGCATCGGGTTGAGCGGGGTCTCGTACGCCGTGGGCTGGTCGGCGTGGCTCGACATCGCGCCGCAGGGCGTCGACAAGTCGACGGCGCTCGAGAAGGTGCGCACGTGGCTCGGCATCGAGCCCGAGCGCGTGCTCGTGATGGGCGACGGACGCAACGACGTGGAGATGTTCCGGTGGGCGCGCGAGCACGGCGGCCGGGCGGTGGCGATGGGCCAGGGCCCCGACGAGGTGCGCCGCGAGGCGAGCGAGACCACGGCATCCGTGCACTCCGGCGGGGTCGCCGACGTGCTCCGCGCCCTCTGATTGTGATCCACCGCGGCCTCGGCGCGCTCTGATCAGGCTCCGAGGGCTTGCTGGCGCTCCGTTCAGGGCGCGCTCAGGCGTACGCGGGAAGATGAGGGGTCGTCTCGACTAGACTCGACGCCGGTTCGACGGGCGTGCCGCAGGGTGCGTTCGCCGGGAGGGTTGTCCGAGCGGCCGATGGACCTGGTCTTGAAAACCAGTGGGCAGTAATGTCCCGTGGGTTCGAATCCCACACCCTCCGCTTCACGGAGAGGGCGAGAGTCCGCTCCGGTGCATTGAAAGGACGCCCGTGAGCGCACGCACCGACCGTTCAGGGCGCCAGCCTGTCGCGCGGCACGGCGTGCTCCGCTCGCCGAACCCGTTCCTGCAGATCCTCACCGTGCTCGGGGCGATCGTCGCGGTCGCTGTGCTGAGCGTGAGCGCGATCGGCGCGTACACCGTGTGGGATGCCGCGCAGGCCGTGAGCGACGCGGGCGTGTCGATCGGAGACGACGACACGACCTTGCCGCCGGCGATCGGAGAGGTCGAAGGCGGCGTGAACATGCTGATCGTCGGCACCGACTCGTGCGAGGGCGCGAACGCGGCGCTGTCCACGGCGTGCATGAACGACGACACCGAGGGCGAGCGCAACGACGTGACCCTGCTGGTGCACATCAGCGACGCGCCCCGGCGCGTCACGGTGGTCTCGTTCCCGCGCGACATGATCGTGCCGATCCCCGCGTGCACCGGTGAGGACGGCACGGAGTACTCGGCGATGAGCGCGCAGATGCTGAACGTGTCGTACATGTACGGCGGGCTGTCGTGCTCGGTGGCGACGATCGAGAACCTCACCGGCGTCGACATCACCTACGCCGCGGCGACGCGCTGGTCGGGCGTCATCAAGATGTCGGATGCCATCGGGGGCGTCGACGTCTGCGTCGCCGACGACATCAGCGATTCGCACACGGGGCTCAATCTGACGGCGGGCACGCACACGCTGCAGGGCGTGGAGGCGTTGCAGTTCCTGCGGATCCGGCACGGCATCGGCGACGGCTCCGACCTCGGGCGTATCTCGAACCAGCAGCAGTTCATGAGCTCGATGGTGCGCAAGCTGCAGTCCGATGGGGTGCTCAGCAACCCCGCGACACTGTTCAATCTCGCGACCACCGCCGTGAAGCAGGTCACCGAGGGGCAGGTCGTGCTCAGCAAGTCGCTGGCCAACCCCCAGCGCATGGTGCAGATCGCGATGGCCGTGCGGAGCGTCCCCTATTCGGACATCGTGTTCGTGCAGTACCCGACGGTGTACGGCGAGGGCGGCGCACGCGTGCAGCCGGTCACCGAGGCGGCCGACGTGCTGTTCGCGGCGCTGGCGGCCAACCAGCCGCTGCAACTGACCGGATCGACGAGCGACGGGTACGGCACGGCAGTCGTCGGCGAGGCGACCGCCCCTCCCACCGCGGAGACGCCCGCGCCGGCCGACACCGCCGCTCCGGACGCCGCGGCCACCGATCCGGCGGCGCCGACGGAGACCGCTGTGGCTCTGCCCCCGTCGATCACGGGCCAGACGGCCGCGCAGGTCACCTGCACCCAGGCCGAGCGCTGAGTCGGGTCGGCCCGGGTTGGTTCGGCGCGAGCGCGCGAACCGGTTATGATTGCCGGGTGCATCCGCGCTGTTTCGCGACCGGATGCCTGGAGACGTCGCATAGTCAGGCCTAGTGCACCACCCTGCTAAGGTGGAGTCCCCTTATGGGGACCGAGGGTTCAAATCCCTCCGTCTCCGCTCTAAAAATGCCTGATCAGAGTCTGTTTCGTTCCGATACTGCCACGAAATCTGCCATTTGTGCCGCGTTGCGGTCGTGGTTGGTGTTGAGCATTCTGGCGATCATGTGCGGGCTTACGTAGCTTTCTGCTCGCCGCGCGGTCGTTCGACTCGCCGTTTCTCCCGCGTGAGCGCGAGCCGGAGAGTGCAAATCCCTCCGTCTCCTCCGAGCGGTTGCAATCGCGACGGGTCTGATGGATCAGAGTCCGGCGGCATCCATTCGCTTGATCAGGGACGGGCGCCGGGCGTTGCGGCGGCGTACGTCAGCGAGGTAGTCGTCGGCGATCTCGGGGCGTCCGGCGGCGCGGGCCGCGGCGCGTAGTTTCGTCATCCTTCGCACGGCGCCGGGGTAGGCGCGGGTGTTCGCCTCGATGAGGCGGTCGTCGATGAGCTGCGCCATGACGGGGAGCACGGCCACGGGGTCGATCTTGCTGTATCGGCCGACGAGGTCGTCCCACTGCGACGCGTGGAGAGACTTGCTGTTCGCGGATGCTCGGAGCGCTTCGGTCCATGCGCGCGCGAGGTCGTCGGCATCTGTCAGGTACGCGATCAGCTCCCAGGGGCGTTCGCGCATCCGCTCGATCGCGTGCTCGCGGATCGCTGGCCAGTTCTGTCCTGAGGCTGCCTGCAACGCTTCCGCGTTGCTCGCTGTGGGCCATCGTTCGAACACCTCGGATGCCGCGTCCGCGGCGTCTGCACCTGTCTCGATGGCCAGCGCCGCCCAGAGCTCGCCGCACTCCTGCTGTTGGTGCGCTCCGCCGGGGAGGGTCATGCCCTCGTGTGCGATGACGGTCGCGCGGCCCGGCAGTCCTGCCTCGCGGAGTGCTTCGGCGGCGGCGGCGTGCAGGTGTGCGCGTGGCATGTCTCCGCCGTGAGTGCGGACGATCGCCTCCTCGTCACCGTGCAGGACGGCGAGGCGTTGCAGGTTGTAGAGGACGGCGTGGCGGGCGTGCCACTCGTCATCGTGGGTGAACTCCGCGTCTGGGCGCCCGTCGAAGGGTGTGGTCAGCGCCTGGCGCCGCTTGTCGAGGTGCGCTTCGAACCTTGCGATGCCCGCGGCGCCGAGGGCGTCCGCGTAGTCGACGACGTCGACCGAGAAGTACTCGCCGAGTTCGCCGAATTGCTGTTTCTGGATCCACCCGCTCAGCGCCGCCGGGGCGGGCGGGCTCTGCGTGCACAGCTCGGCGTGCAGGTTCAGTAGCTGCCGGATGACGAGTTGGATGAGTCCGCCGGAGTCGTCTGAGCGCATGAGGACCCGGAGGGTGCTCGCGATCGCTTTCTGCACGACGGGGATCACACCCTCGGCGCCGTAGTCGTCGGCCATGTCCGCCAGCAGCGACGCCCCGAGTTCGGCTTCGAACGCGTAGCTGTTCACCGCTCCCCAGTCCCACATGTCGCGTCTGGTCGTGCGGAACGAGGCGAGGACGTTCGGGATGTCGCGAGCCAAAGACATCCGTCCAGGATGCCACCGCGCGATCCTCATCCGCGATCTGCCCGGATGGCGGCCGCTTCTCTCAAGTGGCACGCGCAGGCAGGCGCGAGTGAGGGGGCCGGAATGTGCCGGACCCCCGAGGAGCAACACCGATCCGCCCAGGTCGGCGCTCGAGGCGCTGGGAGAGCATCTGGTCGGGCG
The DNA here is from genome assembly GCF_020905435.1 of Microbacterium sp. F2E. Taxonomy (NCBI): domain Bacteria; kingdom Bacillati; phylum Actinomycetota; class Actinomycetes; order Micrococcales; family Microbacteriaceae; genus Microbacterium; species Microbacterium sp. F2E. The sequence continues at coordinate 114,002 of NZ_JAJJIB010000009.1, forward strand.
ATCGGACATGGCGCACGGTTACCTTCGTGGCGGCGGCTTTGAAGACGTCATCGATGAGGCCGGTCTGGTGGACGACGCCGATGGCCGCCTTGTCATCTATCGGCTGAAAGCGGACGATCAATCCTGGCCGACCGGTCACGTGGCGCCGCGTGCGCTCGTCGCGGTGGACTGCGCCCGCTCGGGCACCGCGCGTGTCCACGCGGTCGGAGTCCGCACGCTCGAGGACCTGAGGCGGAGATGGCTGACGCGCAACACCTGATCAGGATCTCGACGCAAAAGTCGAGCGATGTCGCCCTCCCTGCGACTGTGTCGACGGCGCGTGCTACTCTAATCGCAACAAACGCAATCTCCTGCGTTCACGTGTATTGGGGGATTCCCGTGGCTCGCGATGCCGTTATTGAAGAAACGTACCTCCCTAGTAGGGGCGACCAGCTCGCTCCTGTGCTGGACTTCCTCACCGCTCACGAGGCCGCCGGTCGAGCTCTTCCCGAACCGCGGTACTTCCTCGCGGGCGCACGCCCAGGAGACCAGGTGGAGCTTCCGGAAGAGGTCTACCTCGCGCTCCGCAAGATCGTGGACGCGATGCAGAGCGGGCTGGCGGTGTCCGTCGTGCCGCAGGCGACACGGCTCACCACCCAGCAGGCGGCGGATCTGCTGAACGTGAGCCGCCCGACAGTCGTGAAGCTGCTCGACGAAGGTGAGATCCCGTTCGAGAAGGCCGGCACGCACCGCCGCGTCATCCTCGCGGATCTCCTCGCGTACCGGGAGCGACGCCGCGCTCGCCAGTACGACATGCTCGCCGCCACGCGCGACACCCTCGACGAAGACAACATCGAGCAGACGCTCGAGGACCTCAAAGCGGCCCGGAAGGCAGTCGCAGCGAAGCGGGCCGTCCGAGCCTGAGATCGTCGCCTGACAGGATTGCGCTATGTTCACGGCCACTCTCGACACGAGAGTGCTGTGGCCGAGCCTGCAGCGCGACTTCCTTCTTTCCCTCGCCATCGAGGGCACCTACCGACCCACATGGAGTTCGGCGATTCTCGACGAACTCCAGTTCCACGAGGAAGCCAAGCTTGTGAAGCGTGGGATGCCTGTAGCGGAGGCTGCCCGCCGCGCCGCGACCCTCATTGCCGCGATGCGCCGAGAGTTCGCCGACGCAGAAGTTGATGGGTGGCAACCGCTCGAGGGTACTTTCGGGCTGCCCGATCCCGACGACGAGCATGTGCTCGCTACGGCTGTCATCGCGGGAGCCGGCGCGATCGTCACCGAGAATCTCAAGGACTTCCCCGCCGACCGGATTCCGTCGGGCAACCAGGTGCTCAGCGCCAGGGAGTTCGCGAAGAACACTGTCGCGCTCAACCCGCGGCTCGCGCTCGCCGCGGTGCACGAGATCGCGAGCCGGTCTGGCCGCTACGGCGCGACGCTCACCGTCGAGGAGATCCTGGACACGTTGCGCGACCGATACGGCATGAGCGAAGCCGTCGAGCTGATCGTCGAAGCTGCGTCCGCGTAGTCTCCAGTTCGCATGACTGAAGAGCGGGTGCAGCCACGTGATTTCGCGCCGAACACCCGCCACGTTTCTGCCACGAATCGAACCGAACTGACCTGATCGACGCGGATGCCGGCGAGGTCAGAACCCGGAGGATCACGCGGTTTCAGTTGACCTCGATTACCAACGGCGCGATTTCAAATCCCTCCGTCTCCGCTCTGAAAGTCCCTGATCAGGGGCGTTTTTACTCCGCTTCTGCCACGAAATCTGCCATTTCTGCCCCGTCATCGACGTGGTTGGTGTTGAGTGTGATGTCTGTGATGTCTCAGGACATGGGTGACAGTTCTGCATCAGGACATCGGTCGCAGTTCGTGTGTCAGGACATCGGTGACACTCCCGGTTTCTTCTTGGGTCTCGGGGTTGGCCGTTGCCGATGTAGCGGAGGCCCGGCGGGGGCCAGTGGTGCTCGACGATGAGGGTGCCGCGGTCGTCGAAGACCATGATCCCGGCGGCTTCGTAGAGCACGAACACGTCGGTCCCGCGGAGTGCGTAGCTGATGTTGAAGATGCAGCCACGGGCCTTGATTGAACCGTTCGGGTGGACGGTCGCGACTCGGATCCCGTCACGCACCCGCCCGTTCGGTGACGGCGCCGGTGGCGATGGATCGTTCGGCTTCCGCTTGATGGGTCTGGGGCGTGGCGCGCCGAGAGCGCCGCCGCTTGCCCCTCCACAAGCGCGCGTTTGCGGATCGCGTAGAACGTCTTCCGCGAGATGGAGTACTCGGCGCAGAACGTACTCACCGCGCCCCGCGCCGCATCGGGTGGCCACTGAGCGATAGCGAGACGGACACGGGGATCGACGGGCTGAACCGGGCTCATCCCTCACAGATATGCCCGAGAAGTGTCACCACCTAAAGAACCGGAAGTGTGACCGATGTCTTTGATGCCGTTCCGTCACCGATGTCCCGAGACATGACAGTGGCTGGCGTTGAGTAGTCTCGTAGCTCTGCCGGGTAGCGCTGAGCAGTCTGCTTACTGTGCTCTCGTCCGGCGCATGGTTTCGCCCGCGTGAGCGCGGGACCTAGTGCTGCGTGTCGTTAGTTCCTAAACGGTTTGGGTTTGGGAGAATGTGGAATGGCGAATTCTCCTGCTGCGGCTCTGCTACTCCCTGACGTGGATCGTGTTGAGTTGGTGTCGTGGGCTCGGTCGACGAGTATTCGTGCGGGCCTGTCGATGCGAGCGCGGATCGTGCTGCTCGCCTCGGAAGGTGTCGCGAACTCGCGGATCGCGGCCGAGGTTGGGACCACGACGACCTCGGTGTGGAAGTGGCGGAAACGGTATGCCGAGGCCGGAATTGCGGGGCTCTCCGATGCGCCGCGCTCTGGCCGGCCGAAGCATCTCGATCATGCCGAGATCGTGGCAGCGACCTTGACGGCCCCGCCGAAGAAGTACGGCGTGACACATTGGTCCTCGCGCCTGCTCGCGCAGCGCCTGGGGGTTGGGAACGCGACGGTGGCCAGGGCGTGGCGGGAGTACGGGGTGCAGCCATGGAAGTCGGAGACGTTCAAGTTCTCGACCGACCCGGAGCTCGTCGGGAAGGTCACCGACGTTGTCGGCTTGTATCTCGCGCCGCCCGAGAACGCGATCGTGCTCTGCGTGGACGAGAAGTCCCAGATCCAGGCCCTTGACCGGACCGCACCCATGCTGCCGATGCGGATCGGGGACACCGAGAAGCGCACGCATGATTACAAGCGCCACGGCACGACCACACTGTTCGCTGCATTAGACGTCGCGACCGGACACGTCACCGGAGCGGTCAAACCCAAGCATCGCCGGCAAGAGTTCCTCTCGTTCCTCCGGCAACTCGACCGCGCCTACCCGGAACGGGACCTGCACCTCGTGATGGACAACTACGCCACCCACAAAACGCCAGAGGTCAAGACCTGGCTCGAGAAACGACCCCGCTTCCACGTTCATTTCACGCCGACGTCCGGGTCGTGGTTGAACTTGGTCGAGGTGTGGTTCGGGATCATCGACCGGCAAGCGATCCGTCGCGGGATTTTCACCTCGGTGAAAGACCTCAACGCGAAGATCCGGCAGTTCATCACTGGCTGGAACGACCGAAAGCACCCATTCGTCTGGACCAAGACCAGCGACGAGATCCTCGCGAAAGCGAACCGTCAACCAACTTCAGAAACGCGACACTAGAGCGCGAATCCCTTTGTCTCTCCGAGGAGCGCTTCCTTCATCTTCTCCTCCACAGCGGGAGTTTCACGCGAGTTGTCCCCAGCTGGCCGCCGAGCGTGATCGCGACGACGGCCGGACCGTGATGCTTGGCGGCATGGGAATCCGCTACTACGCATATGCCTTTGACGCCGAACTCACTCAGCAGGCCATCGATGACCCGCACAGCATTCTGTCGAGCGATCCGCTCGCGGACGCGTGGGGAATGGAGCCGCACGCCAGCGTGAGCGTCACCACGTACGAGCAGACGTCGCCGAAGAGTGACATGCTCTACCTCGACAAGGCATGGTCCGCTTTGCAGTCGCTCACTTATCCGACGTTGGATGCTCGCGGCGCGGGGCCGGCTTACCGCATGTTCGAAGGGCGCGTCGCCATGCGGGGCATGGGCTGGGATCCGTGGGTCAGAACGATCATGCCGGAGGAGGTGCCAGCGATCCGCGACGACCTCTGTGCGTTCGACGAGTCTCGGGTGCGGGCCTGGACGGTCGACTGGCGAAGCCCGTTCGGCGCGGACCCGGAAGATGAGATCCGATATGTGAGCGACTTCCTCGAACGCGCCAAAGAGTTCGTCACGGCACTCGCGGCGGACGGTCGGGGAATGGTCTACATGATCGGGTGAGATGTCTGAAGCCGGGCGCGAGTCACGACGTCATCTGATGTCGGCGCACTCCTACAGAATGGATCCGTGCCCGCCGTCGCCCAGGTTCTCGAGCTCGCCCAGCTCGTCGAGCGTGACGCTGCGTGGAAGCTGCTGCGTGCGGACAGCGCACCGACAATCGCCGGGCTCTTGGGCATCCATCTGGGTGGAGATGAGCGCCGCGTCGATGGCGAGGAGTTGTACGAGCGGATCGACGCCGACCTCGAGCGACTGCGCGCACAGGGCATGACCCTGCCGCTGACGGCGAAGGGCTACTGCGCAGAGTGGCGGTCGGCCGGGTTCCTGGTGCGTCGGCCGTCGTCCGAAGCGCGCGGTGAGACGCTCGAGTTGTCGCCCGATGCGATTGCGGGCATCAGGTTCCTCCAGGGTCGCGCGGCCCCGCGTTCGAGCGTCACGGAGTCACGGCTCGCGAGCCTTGCCGCGCAAGTACGCCGCCTGGCGATCGACACGGATCCGGACGTATCGGCACGCATCGCCCTGCTCGAGGAGGAGGTTCAAGCGATCGAGCGACGGATCGAGAGCCTTCGCTCGGGCGACGAAGCGGCGATGGATGAAGACCGGGCGCTGGAACGTGTTCGCGATGTGCTGGCGCAGGCTGCGGACGTTCCGGATGACTTCGCTCGGGTGCGTGCCGAGTTCGAGATGTTGAACGCGTCGCTGCGGGCCAAGATCGTCGAGTCCGATGTCTCTCAGGCATCCGTCGTCGACGAGGTGTTCCGCGGCATCGACCACATCTCCGACTCGGATGCGGGGCGCAGCTTCGCTGCCTTCTCGCAGCTCGTTCTCGACCCCGCACTCGGAGCCGCCTTCGAGGCCGATGTCCGCCGGATTCTCGACCGCGGCTTCGCTCGTGACCTCAGCGCGGACGAGCGCCGAGTGCTTCGCTCCTTCCTCACGACGCTCAAGGGGCGAAGCGCCGAGATCCACGACGTCATCACGCTGTTCGCCCGGGCGCTCCGCCGCTACGTGCAATCGCAGGACTACCAGCAGGACCGAGTGCTGAGGACTCTGCTGCGGGAGGCTCAGCACGCCGGCGTCGAAGCGGCTTCGCATACTCGGCCATGGCAGCCGACATCTGTCACCCTGGATCTTTCCGCCGTCGCGATGTCGAGCGTCGGTGCGATCGACCTTCATGATCCCGCCGAATTCGCCGCCACGGAAGAGGTCGTCACACACACCGCGCAGCTCGCGAGCCTCGAGGAGTTGCGGGCGATCGCCCGTGAGACCGAGATCGACTTCGACGAACTCACCCGCAACGTCAACGACCTGCTCGCAGAGGCCTCGTCGTGCACCGTCGCGGACGTCCTTGCGAGATACCCCGCGACGCAGGGAGTCGGCAGCGTGATCGGACTTCTGTCGATCGCCGCCGAGCAGGGAACCGTCGACGATGAGCCGGAGATCCTGGCGTGGCAGGGCGCCGACGGAGTCCCGCGCGCGGCACTGGTCGCCGCGCACCGATTCACAGGAGCGGTGATATGACCGAACCGTCCGCGCCGGATGCCATCGACGCCGAGCACACCGACCTCTGGCGCGGCGACGCCGGCGTACTGCCTGACCGCACGCGGCGGGTCCTGCTGCGACTGGTACGCGGCCCGTACCTCTCCGGCGCCCGCGAGGCGCAGCTGTGGGCTGTGCTGCTCACCGATGAGACGGTGATCCGCTCGCGACTCGCCGACCTGTTCCTCGAACTGGTCATCGATCACGACAACGAGTTCGCCTTCGTCCGAAACGCTCCCTCCGACGACGCTCCGAAGGCAGTGCGGTCCGAGGCGCTCACGTTCCTCGACACCGCGATGCTGCTCATCCTGCGCCAGACCCTGCTGAGCGAGGAAGGCAGGGGCCGCGTCATCGTCGGGCAGGCGGAGGTGTTCGAACAGCTCGCTGTCTTCCGCACCCCGGATCGGGATGAGAAGGACTTCGCGAGCCGCGTCAACTCGTCGTGGAACAAGATGCAGAACAAGCTGCGCGTGCTGCACGCTGTCGGAGATGACCGCGCCGAGATCTCACCCGTGCTGCGACTGCTCGTCGACGCCGACCAGATCCGCGCGATCACCGCGGAGTACCAGCGCATCGCGCGAGAGGGTGCGGACGATGCCACTGTAGTATCGCCGGATGCCGAGGACGAGACCGAATGACGATGCTGACCTTTCCCGCCGATGAGCCGGAGATCGATCCGAACCGGCCCGGCCAGTGGCGCCTCGCTCAGATCGAACTCGTCAACTGGGGCACGTTCGCCGGCCACGTCACCGTGGACGTCGCACGCGCCGGGCACCTGTTCACCGGGGCATCCGGATCGGGCAAGTCCTCGCTGCTCGACGCGATCGCCGCCGTGTACACACCCGACAAATGGCTGCGCCTCAACGCTGCCGCTCAAGACGGCGCCTCCCGCAACAGCGATCGAACACTCATGAGCTACGTGCGCGGAGCCTGGAGCAAGGAAGCGGATGAGACCGCCGACCGGGCCACGACGAGCTACCTTCGCGCGAAAGCGACCTGGAGCGGAATCCTGTTGCGATACGAGAATCTCCGAGACGAACCCGTCGTCCTGATGCGGGTGTTCCACGCCCCCGGCACACGCACCGAATCGACCGCGCTGAAGGACGCGAGGATCTTCGCCCGCGGTCAGGTGCGGCTTCTCGACATGAAGCCGCACGTCGAGGGCGGCATCGAGGCTCGCCGCATGTCGAAGGCCTTCCCCGATGCGCTGATCACCACGGGTGGACGGCACGGGCGCTTCCATGAGCGGGTCATCCGCGAGTTCGGGTTCCGGGGAGACGCAACGCTCCAACTTCTGCACAAAACCCAGTCGGCGAAGAATCTGGGTACCCTCGACGCCTTGTTCCGTGGGTTCATGCTCGACCAGCCGGGCACCTTCGCGCGCGCCGAGACAGCCGTCGAACAGTTCACGGAGCTCGACGCCGCGCACCGGCACGTCGTCGATCTGCGGAAGCAGGCCGATGCGCTGCGTAGGGTCGACGAGGCGATCACGGCGTTCGACGCGGCCAGCGCCGAGACGTCGGCGATCGCGGGCCTGCACGATGCGGTCGAGCCGTTCACCTCGGCACTCAAGCTGCGGCTCGCGAAGGACGCCGTGGCGCCGGCACGTGCCGGGCTGGCGCGCGCCGACAGCGGGCTCGGCGACGCCGTGCGCGAGCAGCGGCTGGCGGCCGAGGCGGTGGAGAGCACGAAGGCGCGTGTCCGGGACGAGGGCGGCGCGCGCGTCGAGCTGTTGCAGGAGAGAATCGACAGCGCACAGCGCGACGAGGAGATCATCGCGCAGTATCGCGCCCAGCTGACAGCTGAACTCTCTCGCATCGGGGCTCCGATGCCCGACGACGCCGAGCAGTTCGCGGAGATGCTCGCGGCAGCCGTCACCGAGGCGGCGCGTGACATCGCCGCGGTGTCGCACGACGTGCGCGATGCCGCGAGCCAGACGCGCCGGGCGCTGGACCAGGTCACGAAGCAGATCCAGTCACTGCGAGATCACCGGAGCAATCTCGACGAGAAGCTGTTGAGAGCGCGGCGGTTCATCGCTCAGGCGGTCGGCGTTCCGGCAGCTGCCCTGCCTTTCGCCGGGGAGCTCATCTCGGTCGCCGAACAGCATGCCCTCTGGCGCGGCGCGGCGGAGCGTGTCCTGGCTTCATTGTCGACGACGTTGCTCGTCCGCGACGAGCATCTCGCACCGGCACGGCGCGCCGCCGACTCGCGCGCGCTCGGTGTGCGCCTCGTCATCGAAGCGGTGCCGCACGCCGTCGATGAGCCGCGCCGCCCCAAGGATGCGCGGTCGCTCGTCCACCGCTTAGAGGTGAGCGATGGACCGTTCGGCGCCTACCTCCGCAGGCGCCTGGCCACCGAGTTCGACTACGCCTGCGTCTCGCACCCCGACGAACTCGAGGACGTCGAGCGCGGTGTCACGATCGGCGGCCTCGTCAAGCGCAACTCGCGCAGGTACGAGAAGGACGACCGTCACGATGTCGGCGACGCTACACGGTGGGTGCTGGGCGGCGACACCGAAGCGCGGCTCGACGCGTTGCTGGCTCGTCATCGCGACGCGACGGCCGCGATGGAGCGGGCGGCGGCCCGAGATGCCGAGGCCGACACTCGCCGGCAGGACGCACTCACCCGCCGCGACGCCTTCGCGCGCGTGTCGACGTTCACCTGGACGGACATCGACCTCGGATCCGCCGCGGCGGTCACCGCCGCTCGTCGCGACGAACTCCGAACGCTCACCGACGCGTCCGGCACACTCCGCGAGGCGCAGGAGCTCGCAGAACGGGCGACGCACCGACTGGAGGAGGCGAACGCGGCTCACGCACGAGCCATCGGCGAGAACGCTGTCGCTCGCCAGCGAGTGGAGGCCATCGCGTTGCAGATCGCGGAGCTCGAGGCGGCCGCGCCCGAGGTCGTCGACGAGGCGATCATGGATGCCCTGGACGCGCGCTTCCGAGCCGAGCGGCGCTCCGTGAGCCTCGAAACGGTGGACGAAGTCGCGCGGAGAGTGCAGTCGGCGCTCTCGAAGGAGAAGGACGCCGCGGCAGCTCGCGCAGCCGACGCGGAGGCGCGGTTCGCCGGACGTGCCGCCGAGTTCCGGCTCGGTTGGCCGGCTGCATCCGCCGAGCTCACCGCCGACATCCGCGACCGCTACGGCTACCGAGAGTTGCGCGAGGGCATCCTCGCGCGCGGGCTGCCCGAGAAGGAGGCGCAGTTCCGCAAGCTGTTGCGGGAGCGATCGCAGGATGTCGTCGCGCACCTGCTCAGTGATCTCCGGGACGCCCCAGGCCTCATCCGCGAACGCATCCTTCCCGTCAACGCCTCCCTCGGGCGGTCGCCGTTCGAGGGAGCGGACCGCTTCCTCGAGATCGATGTGAAGACCACGCGTACGCCGGAGGTCGACGAGTTCCTCACCGACCTGCGTCGCATCGTCGAGGGCAATTGGTCGGATGAGTCGGCCTCCGGTGCTGAGCAGCGCTTCGACGTCCTGCAGCGGGTCATCGGTCGCCTCGGATCGAAGGACCGCGTCGACATGGACTGGCGGGGCCGTGTGCTCGACACCAGGCTTCACGTGAGCTTCCTCGCTCGCGAGAATGACCCCACCGGCCGCGTGACACGCGTGTACGACTCGGCCGAGGGCTTGTCGGGCGGGCAGCGGCAGAAGCTCGTCATCTTCTGCCTCGCCGCGGCGCTGCGGTATCAGCTGACAGAGGAGGAGGACGACGTCCCGAAGTTCGGTTCCATCGTGCTCGACGAGGCGTTCGATAAGGCCGACAGCCGATACACGCGCAACGCGATGGAGGTGTTCCGCGAGTTCGGCTTCCACATGATCCTCGCCACGCCGCAGAAGCTTCTGCAGACTCTCGAACCCTACGTGGGCGCGATCACGTCGGTGTCGAACCCCGACCGCAAGTTGTCGCGGCTCGCGAACGTCGTGTTCTCGGTCGGGGGGCCGGAGGCCCCACATCCACCGCACGCGGAGCAGCACGCGTGACTACGTCCGTCACCCCGGCCGATGTGCGCGCGCGAGCGAAGAAGCTCTTCGACCGCGAGGCGCGCACCTGGGCTGCCGATCAGCAGACCGATGCCGTGCTCGACGTATCGCTGCATCCGCCGACAGAGCGCGAGGCGCTGCGCGACCTCGAACAGGTACGACGGTGGGTCGACTCCTGGCGCGGACTGAGCGCCGATCCGTCGGTCGAGATCGAGTGGGCCGTCCGCAAGTGGCCACGCATCGGATCGCAGGAAGTCCCCGTCCGCGCTGTGTTGCGCGGTTCGGACGCGATCGCTCGGATCGCCGGCGAGCGAGATGTCTGGCAGGTTCTCGTGTCTCGACTTGACGCGCTCCGGGGACTGGCCGGGTCCGGCGCCGATTCGGTGCTCCGCACCCATGCGCGCGCCATCGCTGATCTCGACGGTGGCGACTTCCAACGGCTCGTCGATGTGCTGGAGTGGTTGCGCGAGAACCCAGAATCCGGTCGCCTGGTGCGGGAGTTGCCGATCCGCGGCATCCACACGAAATGGATCGAATCTCGCATCGGCCTCGTGGAGGCGTTGCATCGGGCCGGAACCGGCGCGACCGGGCTCGGCTTTCGCGAGCCATCACCGCTCGTGCGGCTCCGCGTTCTCGATCCGTCGCTCTCCTTCCATGGACTCACCGATGTGTCGGCGCCGGTCGACGACCTCGGCGCAAGTCAGATCCGCCCCGAGCGGGTGTTCGTGTTCGAGAACCTCGCCACTGTACTCGCGATGCCGGACGTGTCTGGAGCGGTCGCAGTCCACGGCGGTGGCCACCGCGTCGACCTTGTTGCCCGTCTGCCTTGGGCTCAGACCGTGACGTACTGGGGGGATCTGGACTCGCATGGTTTCGCCATCCTGAACCGGCTCCGAGCCAGGGGAGTGGATGCGACGTCGGCGCTGATGGAGATGGCTACGCTGTTCGACCACCGCGACCTCTGGGGCGTCGATCCCGATCCGAACGTCGGGGTGTTCGATCGGCTCACGCGCGATGAACGCGCAACACTCCAATCGCTGAGCGCCGAGGGGAACATCCGTCTCGAGCAGGAACGAATCCCGTGGGACTACGCACTCGCGCGGCTTGAGATTTAGCGACTCCCGGTCGGCGCAAAGGATAAGGGGCCTCGGCTTGCGCCGGGCCCCTTATGTGTAAGCACCGATCCGCGAAGCGTCCGGTGTTTGTGCGTCTAGTCTAGCCTGTGTGTCGCCGATCGAGCCTGTGAGTTCCCGATTCGTCGGCGACGCCCGGGTGCAGCGGATTCTCGCTGACGCCGGCGGTGACATAGTTCGCGCGCACGAACTGTTCGAGTGGAATGTGCGCGCTTCGGGCGCCGCGATGGAGGCGATCCATGTCTTCGAGCTCGTCCTGCGCAACGCCATCGATCGCGAGCTGCGCCTCTGGAACGACGGGATGGCCGGGACGTCCGACTGGTTGTTACGCCCCCATCCTTACTTACTTCGGGCAATGAACCAGAGCGAGCTGTCGAAGGCTGCAACGCGAGCGAGACGCATCGCCGCTGACCACGGCCGGCCGGTGAGTCATGATGACGTGCTGGCTCAAATGTCGTTGGGAGTGTGGCGCTATCTCCTCCCGTCGAAGTCGAACAAGTCGAAGCAGAAGCTGTGGACGGTCGCCATCAAGAACGCGTTCCCGGCGTGGCCCGGCGACTGGTCAGCAGACAGCATCGTCGCCCGTGTCGCCAACGTCCACGGCTTACGCAACCGTGTCGCTCACCTCGAACCACTGCATCGATACGATCTCCGCAAGGTCCGTCGAGACATGCGGAGCGTGTGTCACGCGATCGGTCCCGACGCGGCTCGCTTCTTCGTCCAGACCGAGAGGCTGCTGCCCGTGATCGAGGCCAACCCCGCGCTCCAGGAGCTCTGAGGGCGGAAGATTCGTGCCACGTTTCTGCCACGAATCGAACCGAACTGACTTGATCGAACCGGATGCTGGCGAGGTCAGAACCCGCGGATTCACGCGGTTTCAGTTGCCCGAGATTGCCCCGAGCGCGATTTCAAATCCCTCCGTCTCCGCCAATGTGATGTTCAGGACATCGCGAACGGATGAACCCCCGGAGACGGGGGTCATCCGTTTTTCCGTTGGTAGCCGCGGGTGGGGTCGAGGGTGAAGTGGGCGTGGATTTCGCCGGTGCTTTGGTTGGCGATGGTGGCGTCGTTGTTGTGGATGAGGGCGATGATCTCGGTGCGTGAGTGGGCTCTGCCGATGCCGAGGTGGAGGAGCTTCCCGGAGTGGCGGAGGGTGGGACTGCTCCGTCGTAGAACGCGTCGCCATGCGTGTTCAGAAGTCGTCAAACGGGGACATTGTCGGAGGGAGCTCGAAGCACGGCGAAAAAGAGTCGACCACGAGCGCGTGTTCACCCCCGGTCGTTCCGATCACGTATCCCTCTGCGTACTCGCCACTCAGTTGGATCGCGGATCTATAGTCGCTGTCGACATCGCGCACTTGGAAGCGGGTATCGGACGAATAGCTCTCCGCCAGAGCGGGAAGAAGTGTTGCGGGGTCTGTTCCTTCCGCGATGTGGATCGTCACCCCCGCAGCGCGTGAATAGACTCCGTCGCCCGCGCAGGAAATCAACGTGCCTCCTCGAGAGGGGGCAACGGTCACCACAGCATCCTTCGGCAACCGTCCCGCGATCTCCTGCTCCATCGCAAGGGCACGGGCTTTTGATTGCTGAGGCGTCATGCCGCTCACATTCGTCTCCTTCGAAGAGGTGCAGGCGCTCAGGCAAGCAATCATCACTACCGCCAGTACTGCGACCAACGGCTTTCTACGCGGCCCTGCGATCATCGCAGCACCTCATAGACATCGCCGAGGGCGGTGGGCTGTGTCAAGCTTCGTAGACGATCTCTTTGTGGATTTCAGGCCGCGGTTGCGGTCTGGGCGTAGTAGGCGGCCCGGGTCTCGGCGGGGGTG